>JACQAF010000256.1 GCA_016195145.1 Rhodospirillales bacterium | reverse complement strand
CCGCCCCCGTCGCCGCCAGAATAAATTGCCGTCTGCGCATGCGTCTTCCTCCGCCGTTATTTTGCAACCGGCGGGAGTATATCAGCCCCGGTCGCGTTTCCGGAATGATCCTCTGTCCGGCGGCTCCGCCTATTCGAAGACCCGCACCACCTCCTCATGAATATCGGTGCCGATATCGAGCACCTTGGTCGGCAACAACGCAGCGGTCTTGCCCGCCTCGAAAACCTGGCCGACCAGCACCATATCGACGTTTATGCCGTCGGAGGCCAGCGGCAGATAAAGCCGCTTGGCACCCCGAAAGCGGCCTTGGTCCCAGCGGAACAGGCTTTCCGAATACACGGCCGCGCGCGTGCGGATGGCGTCGGCGAACATGCCAGCGATGTAGGCCCTGTAATCACCCGACATGATGTCGTCGATATATCTACCGGTGAAATCCTCACCCCAGTTAATCACCATCTCGGTGCCGACCAGACGGAACCGGATGCGTCGATCTGGGGGTACAACCTCCGCCAAGATCAGATGCGGCAGCAGATCGCCCATCTCCAAGGGATCGATATCCGCGCGGCCGGGCAGGCGGTCGGTCTTGCGCTTGCCAGTCCAATATCCGTAAAGCCATTTGAGTTTTTTATTGTCGACACGCTTTACGAACTCCACAAACTCCTCCTCGATACCGAGACTAGGTTAATCCCTGGTTATGCGTTCAACCGTACCCGCGTCGGAGGCACTTCAACATACGGCCAGATAATCGCAATAGTTGTGTTGGACTATACCGACGCATCTATAAATGAATATTTCTCCTTGTCTTGGTTTCTCACGGTAATCAGCCGCAATATTTATATCATCCTGTCGCAAGGCCGTATCCCGAAACACAACACTGGTTCTGGCTCCAACCCCAACTATCTGAAAAACATCGTAAATAATCGTATAGCCGGCGCGCGGATTGGCCTTCGGGCGCCGGCGCGTCACGGGCCGAGATCGCGCAACACCGACGCGACTCCATCGCGGCAGGTCGGTTGTTCGACGACCAAATCGTAATTTGTTTTTCCGATCGCCCGCTAGACGGGCATAGTTGCCCCGGCGAGCGTTTGAAAATGCGGCAGCACTTCCTGCCCAATCTCCTCGATCGCCTCGCCGGCCGGGCGCCGGCCGTATTTCAGGTTGAGCGCGATGTGATTGACACCGAGTTCCCGCAACGTCGCCAGAAGATCGATAAGAAGTTCCCGCCCCAGCCGATAGCCGAGATGAATCGGCGTCGGCGGCGTATCCGGCCGGTCCGCAAGATCGATATAGAGCGACTGGGCGAACGGCTTGAACTGCCCGCCCGCCTCCTGCTCAGTCAGTTGTCGCCAGCGCGCGACCAGCGGCCCCTGATGCCGCGGCGGGCGCGGATAGGTGATCCAGCCGTCGCTGTGGCGGGCGATCCATTCGCAGGATTGCTGGCTGTTGCCGGCAACCAGCAGCGGCAATTCGCCGGCGAACGGCTTGGGCACCAGATCGGCTCCGTGCATTTGCCCGAGCGGCGAATCGATGGCCGGAAACTCCTCGCGCAGCGCCCGGCGGAAAAAATCGAAGGTCTCGCGGAACAGGATGCCGCGGGTCTCCAGCGACCGGCCAAAGGCCGGGAACTCGACCGGCCGGTCGCCCGAAGCGATGCCGAGCACCAGCCGGCCGCCCGAAAGCCGGTCGACCGACGCCGCCGCCTTCGCCGAATGGAGTGGATGACGCAATGAAAAAATGATCGCCCCGGTCGCCAGCGAGATCGTCTCCGTCTGGGCGAGGATATAGCCGAGATAGACCCACGGATCGTAAATCTGGCCGATATCGCCGAAGGACGGGTCGAGCAATGGCACGTCGCGGAACCATAACGCTGCGAAACCGAGCGCCTCGGCGCGGCGGGCAAGCGCCACCTGGCCGGTCATCGTCGGGTTGCTGCCCTCGAACGCCTCGATCGGGAAGAACACGCCGAGCGTCAGGCGACCCGGCGCAAACATCCGGACGAAGCCGGGCGAGCGCGGCGCAGCCCCGGGAAGTGTCCTGTCGTGGCGATGGGCGATGGGCTCGGCTTGGTTCATGATCCGCTCCTTATCGATATATCGAGGTTTCTCGATGCCTATATCCGCTTCGATCCCCCATACGCATCCGCGTTCCGCGTCATGCCGATTCAACCGTCGGGAAAACTTACAGGCTGCGCCGCAGGCCCTTGACGACGGCGGCAATGTTTTTTTCGTCCCGCCGGTAATACGTCCATTGCCCCATGCGTTTCGCGCTTACCAGCCCCGCCTTCTGCAACAGCGACAGGTATTGCGACACGGTCGATTGCGACAGCCCCGCCTTTTCCTGGATTTTTTTCACACATACGCCATCGGTCCGGAAATCGCCGATTTCCTGCGCGGTGAAATTCCGCTCCGGGTCTTTCAGCCATTGCAGGATCTGCAGCCGGGTTTCGTTGGCCAGTGCCTTGAAGGTCCGGATCGTAGGCATATCCATCGATATATCGATATTTTCCGATATGTCAATCCGCCCCGCGCGCGGGCGGGCGCGCCGCGCGGTCATGCGCCGACGATGCCTTCGTAGCGCCAGCCCAGCGCGGCACCGGCATGGAACGGCACCAGGCGTTCGCCGCCGGCCGAAAGCGTGTCCGGCACCCGCGGTGCCTCGGCTGCGACCGCCTTGACCAGCCGCACCCGCTGCGCGTTAACCGGCAGGCCGTAAAACCGCGGCCCGTTGAGCGCCGCGAACGCCTCCAGCCGGTCGAGGGCGCCTTCCTCGTCGAAAACCTTGGCGTAGGATTCGAGGGCGAACGGCGCGTTGAAAATGCCCGCACAGCCGCAGGCGGTTTCCTTGGCGCGCGCCGCATGCGGCGCCGAATCGGTGCCGAGGAAAAATTTGCCATCGCCCGAGGTCGCGGCGCGGCGCAGCGCCAGCCGGTGCCGCTCGCGCTTGGCCACCGGCAGGCAATACATATGCGGCCGGATGCCGCCCGCAAACATGGCGTTGCGGTTGATCTCGAGATGATGGGGCGTGATCGTCGCCGCGACATTCGGTCCCGCCGCCGCGATGAAATCCACCGCCTCGGCGGTCGTCACATGCTCGAAGACGATCTTGAGCCCCGAAAAATCGCCGACCAGCCGCGACAGGACGCGCTCGATAAACGCCGCCTCGCGGTCGAAAACGTCGACCGCATGGTCGGTCACCTCGCCATGGACGAGCAGCGGCATGCCGATGCGCTGCATCGCCTCGAACGCGCGGGCGAGCTTGCGGATATCGGTGACGCCGGCGACGGAATTGGTCGTCGCGTGGGCCGGATAGAGCTTCGCCGCCGTAAACACGCCCTCGGCGTGCCCGCGTTCGAGTTCGGCCGGGGCGATATCGTCGGTCAGGTAGCAGGTCATCAGCGGCGTAAAGCTGTTGTCCGCTGGTACGGCCGCCATAATCCGCTCGCGATAGGCGCGCGCCGCCGCGACGGTGGTGACTGGCGGTACAAGATTGGGCATGACGATGGCGCGAGCGAACTGGCGAGCCGTGTAGCCGGCCACGGCCTTCAGCATCTCGCCGTCGCGCAGATGGACGTGCCAGTCGTCGGGCCGTCGAAGCTCGATTCGCGTGCCCGGCGCGGCGGCGTCCGGCTTGGGAGATGTGGCGCGATCGTTCATGTCCGCTTCCGGAGTTGACGAAATCCCATGCTTCGGCCCTGCCCCGCCGAATCGGGCGCAACCTAGCACGGCGATTGACCCCGGCAAACCGGCGGCCATAAGGTACGGCGATGCGGGGGACATACGCGGTACGCTTCGGCCGGCTGCACGGACTGGCGGTTTTACCGGCTCTGCTGGTTATCCTCGCCGCCTGCACCAGCACGCCGGGGGCTGGCGGTGCTTCGGAGGCGCGCACGGCGCTTTACTTCGAGTCCGTCGCCGACCGGCCGCCATTACGAACTGCCTTTCTGCGCCGCATGCCCAAGGGCGGCGACCTGCATAACCACCTGAGCGGCACGATCTACGCCGAAAACTACCTGCGCTGGGCGGCCGAGGACGGCCTGTGCATCCGCCGCGACACGCTTGCTCTTGCACCCCCGCCCTGCGACCCCGCTGCCGGCCGGCCCCCCGCATCGGTCGCCTACAGCGATACCGCCCTTTATTCGGCGCTGATCGACAGCCTGTCGATGCGCAACTACGCCCTCGGCCATCGTTCGGGCCACGACCAGTTTTTCGATACGTTTTTCAAGTTCGACGCAACGCGGCCCGAGCGCGGCGGCGACATGCTGGCCGAGGCGATATCGCGCCTTGCCGCCCAGAACACCCATTACATCGAGCTGATGCAGTCGCCCGGCATGTCATCCGCCCGCCGGCTTGGGGCCGCGGCCGGCTGGGACACGGAATTCGCCCGGTTGCGCCGCAAGCTGCTCGATGCCGGAATCGCCAATGCGGTCGCCGAGGCGCGCCGCGCTTATGACGCACAGGAAGCGCGCATGCGCGAGCGCCTGCGCTGCGGCACGTCCGACGCCGATCCCGGCTGCGCGGTCACCGTGCGTTATATCGCCCAGGTGATCCGCACCTTTCCGCGCGAACAGGTCTTCGCCCAGGTCCTGCTCGCGGTCGAGCTGATCAGGGCCGATCCCCGGGTAGTCGGCCTCAATCTCGTCGCCCCCGAGGACCATCCGACGACGCTGCGCGAATATACCGACCAGATGCGCGCCATCGGTTTCCTGACCGATCGCGGTACCGCCACGAACGTGACGCTGCACGCCGGCGAGCTGACGTTGGGTCTGGTGCCGCCGGAAGACCTGCGCTTCCATATCCGCCAGGCGGTGGAGATTGCCGGCGCGCGGCGCATCGGCCACGGCGTCGCCATCGGCTACGAGGACGATGCGCTCGGTCTTCTCGCCGAAATGGCGCGGCGGGGCGTGCTGGTCGAAATCAATCTCACCTCGAACGAGCAGATCCTCGGCGTGCGCGGCGCCGATCATCCGTTCATGACCTATCGCCGTGCCGGCGTGCCGGTCGCGCTGTCGACCGACGACGAAGGGGTGTCGCGCGGCGACCTGACGCATGAGTACCAGCGCGCCGCCGCAACCTACGATCTCGGTTATCGCGATCTCAAGCAGCTTGCCCGCAACGGCCTCGAACACGCTTTCCTTGCCGGGGCGAGCCTGTGGCGCGGCCGCGGGGATTTCGTGCCGGTCGCGGCCTGCGCGGCCGGCACGCCCGGCGACGCCGCGCCATCGCCTGCCTGCCGCGACTTTCTCGGCGGCAGCGACAAGGCGCGCGAGCAATGGCGGCTCGAGGCGGCCTTCGCCGCGTTCGAAGCGACGCCGTGGCCGGTCCCGGAAACTCGTCGCTAGGTCGCCAAACGCCGTTCAGCCGCGATCGGCGAGGCTGTCGAATATATCGCCATCGGCCACTTTGCCCAGAATATGCCGGCGATGCCAGAGGGCGTAGAACAGCAGCGTCCACGCGGCGAAGCCTTGCCGTTTCCCTGATTCGCGGAACAGGCGCGCGACCGCCGCCGGATCGGCGATCTCCTGTATGCCCGGCTCGGCGGCGACCAAGGGGCCGAGACGCGTACCTTCGGCAGCGATCCATTCGCCGACCGGCACGGTGAAGCCGCGCTTGGGTGCGAACGCACCCGCCGCCGGCAAATGGCGGTCGAGCCATTTGCGCAACAGCCATTTGCCCTTGCCATCGCGAATCTTGAACCGATCCGGCAGGCGAAAGGCAAGTTCGGCGACGACCGGGTCGAGCAGCGGCGTGCGCCCTTCGACCCCGTGCGCCATCAGGCAACGATCGAGCTTGGTCAGAAGATCGTTGGGCAGCCAGTCGGCGCAATCGACCGCCTGCGCCACCTGGAGACGCGTCCGCTCCGGCCGGCGGGCGCCGATCTCGGCCGCCTCGATGCCGTCGCGCCAGCCGCGCCCGCGTTCGCGCAGCACGCCGAGGCCTTCGAAGATGCCCTTGCGCCGCATCGCCCGGCCGCCCAGCCACCACGGCCGCACCAGGCTGCGATAGCGGCCATAGCCGGCGAACAGTTCGTCCCCACCCTCGCCGCTGAGCACCACCTTGAGACCCGCCGCGCGCGCCGCGGCGGCGAGCATATAGCTCGGCACGCAGGCGTAATCCGCGGCCGGATCGTCCATCGCCGCGGCAATGCGCGGCAGCAGCGCGAAAAAATCCTTTGCCGTAACCGGAACCTCGGTCAATTCGGCCCCGGTGGCCCGCGCCACCCCTTGCGCCGCTTCGCGCTCGTCGGCCACGCCCGCGCCGGGAAAATAGGCGGTCAAGGCCCGCACCGGCCGTGCGTTGAGCCGCGCCATCAGGGCGAGAACTGCCGACGAATCGACGCCGCCCGACAGGAACATGCCATACGGCACGTCGGAGCGCTGATGGATATGCACGCTGTCTTCGAGCGCGGCGTCGAGCCGGCCCACCGCCTCGTCCTCGTCCCATTCAACCGGCGGCGCGTCGGGCAGGGCGGCGCGCTGGCGCCGCTCGACCACCCGGCCGTCGGCGAGCGAAACCGTCTCGCCCGGCAGGACGCGCCGGATACCCTCGAAAATCGTGTCGCGGCGGGTGGTGAACTGGAGTTCGAGAAGCTCGGCCCGCGCCTGCACATCGACGCGCGCCGGGACGAGGCCGGCGGCGATCAACGCCTGCGGCTCGGAGGCAAAGGCGACGCCGTCGGCCGTCTCGACATAATAAAGCGGCTTGATACCGAACGGATCGCGGGCGAGGACCAGACGGTCGGCCTTGGTGTCGTGGATGGCGATGGCGTACATCCCGCGCAGACGGTCGACGAATTCCGCCCCCTCGCGGCGATAGAGATGCAGCGGCGGTTCGCAATCCGATGCGGTGGCGAATTTCACGCGCGGCAGCTCGGCGCGCAGCTCGATATAATTATAGATCTCGCCGTTGGCGATCAGCGCCGCGCCGGCCGGCTCGAACAGCGGCTGGTCGCCGGTCACCAGATCGATGATGGCGAGGCGGTTGTGGATCAGCCCGACATTGGCGTTGCGGTATTCCTTGCGCCCATCCGGGCCGCGATGGCCGAGGGCGTCGGCCATCGCCGACAGCACGCGGGCCTCCGGCCCCTCGCGGCGCACGGTCATCATGCCGGCGATCCCGCACATCAGGCGGCGACCTCGGCAAAGAAACGCATATAGCGCCCGACCACGGCCTCTTCGGTGAATTCGGCCGCATAGGCGGCGCGACCGCCCGCCGCCAGCCGCGAGCGCAGCGCCTTGTCATCGGCCAGACGCTGTATTGCCGTGGCCAGCGCATTCGCATCGTCGACGGGCACCAGAAGGCCGCTTACGCCATCGGCGATCAGATCGGCCGGCCCCTCGCTCGCCGCGGCGGCCACCGGCACGCCGCGCCCCCATGCCTCGATCACCACGTTGCCGAGCGGCTCGTGGCGCGACGGGCAGACCAGCATGTCGCTGGCCGCGAACAGGGCCGCCGCATCGTCGCGCCAACCGAGAAAGCGCACCCGGCCGCCAATGCCGAGCCGGCGTGCCTGTGCTTCGAGCCTGGCCCGCTCGTCGCCCTCGCCGGCCAGCCACAGATAGACCGATGGCGCGCGGGCCAGTGCATCGAGCAACACGTCGAACGCCTTGTTCGGATGCAGCCGCCCGAGCGCCAGCGCCACCGGCGCGTCCGGCGGCGTGTCGAGCGTCCGGCGATCGACCGGCGGCGCGGGCGATATGTCGGCGAAATTCGGCAGATAATGCACTCGTTCCTCGGGCCAGCCCGACTGGCGGATATAGGCGACGATATCGCGCGTGTTGCCGACCAGATGGTCGCAGCCGCGATAATACTTGAGATCATAATACCCGCCGAGCCGGGCGGCGTGGACGAAATCGCCGCCGGCCAGCCAGCGCGGGGGCATCAGCATCGTCGCCCGGTTCATCCAGGTGAAGACGATGCGCGGCCGGAAGCGCCGGATTTCACCGGCCAGCGCCAGCCGCGTGGCGAGGTCGAAAATCCCGCGAAAGCCGAGTTCGGCCGGCGCGACGCCGGCGGCGCGCAACGCCGCCGCGCGCCCCGCATCGCAGCGGATGACGATGCGCTGCTCGACCCCGGCGCGGGCCAGCGCCGCGGTCAGACGCACAAAAAACACCTCGGCCCCGCCATGCGGCCGGCCGGCGATTGCCTGCAGGACGCGCGGCGGCTTCATGAGGTCATCAGCCGCTCGAAATCGCCGGCGACATGGTTCCAGCTCCGGCCGCGCTGGCGGGCGATGGCCGCGCCGTGCTGGCGTCTCCATAAATCGTCGTCGGTCAGCACGCGGATCGCCGCCTCGGCGAACGCTTCGTCACTGGCGGCGACGAATCCCGTCTCGCCGTCGATCACGCGCTCGGCCACCGCACCGATCGGTTGCACCACTGCCGGCACGCCGATCGCTTGCGCTTCGGCGACGGCGAGGCAAAAGGTTTCGCCCTCGTCGCCGCGATAGAGCATCGCCCGGCAGGCGCTTAGCTCCTCGGCCAGCGCCGCGCGATCGAGCGGCGGGCGCAGTACAACGCCCTCGCCGAGCAGCGCCCGCGCCCGCTCCAATACCGGGGCGATTTGACCGGCCTTCGCCGCCCCCGCCGCGCCATAGGTTGCGGCGCCGGAAAAAACGAGCAACTCGGCCTTCGGCGCGGCGGGACGGATGCGTTGCTGCCAGATGCCAAGCAACCAGTCGAGGCCGCGCAAGGGGTGCGAGGTGAACACCGCGCGCGGCGGCGGCGGGTTGGCGCGCAATTCGCCCTGGCGAAAAGCCTCGTGCAGGCCGAGGGGAATCGTCATCCGCGTTCCGCCCGGCGCCCAGTCGGGATAGGTCCGGCGGTGATGGGGGCCGAGAAACACCATGATCGGGCGGTGCCGCCACAGCCGCGTGAGATAGCGCCATTTGAGGAGATAACGCGCCGGATTGTGAATCCAGAACGCCAGACGCCGCGCCCGCGGCACCAGATCGAGCACGCGGTGACCGCGATTGGCGATGTGCAGATCGGCGATTTCCGGCGCGCCGCGGCTAAGCGGCGCCCAGTCGATCCCATGATAAAATAGAGGCTTGCGGCAGCCGGTGCGCGCCAGCACCTCGTGCCCGCGCGCCGCCAGCGCCTCGGCCAGCAGCACGAAGGCGGTTTCGGCCCCGCCCAGCGGCCCCGTCTCCACCGATTTCCCGTCGAACGGCAGGCCGTCGTCGGTCATGACGATGCGCGCCATCAACCGCTCTCCGGCGGGTTGCGGGGCGGCGCGGGATCGAGCTTCGCCTTGAGATGCGACAGGATCGGGTAGAGGCCGGCGAGCATGGCGATCAGCAGGCCCCAGCTGCCCTCGCGCCAGCCGCGCCGGCGGACATAGCATTTGTAGAACCGCGAAAAGATGCGGCGCACGTAACGCGCTGTCGGATCGGGGTCGCCCGCCTCGCGCAAATCCTCCGCCCGTGCGCTCGTATAACGGTCGAGGCGGCGCAGCATGTCGGAAATATCGCGATCGACATAATGCGCGAGCCGCGTCCGCAGCGGCGGCCCCTCGCGGCCGCTTAAGTGAAGCGCCGGATGGACGCGGCCCTTGCCCCAGGTTTTCGTTCCCTTGCGGAACAGGCCGGGATAAGCCGACTTGCCGAAGCTCGCCCCCCAGCCGTAGCGCACCAGCCGCACGCCGATATAATTATCGACCGGAATCAGATGCCGATCGAAGGTCGAGGCGGCGACAATGGCGCGAATCTCGGCGGCGAGTTCGGGCGGGACGTGTTCATCGGCGTCGACTTCGAGTATCCAGTCGCCCGTACAGGCGGCGATGCCGGCATTGCGCCGCTCGCCCTCCATCTCCCACGCCCCTTCGACCAGCCGCGCGCCATGGGCGAGCGCGATGTCCTTCGATCCATCGGTGCAACGGTCGAGCGCCATCACCAGCTCGTCGGCGAAAGTAAGGCGTGCGAGGCAGTCGGCGAGGCGCGCTTCCTCGTTATGCGCGACGACCAGTGCCGACAGGCGTGGCGCATTCATGCCCGCCCTCCTTGTGCCGCGCTCGGCCCCGTCGCGGCGGCGCGAGCGAGCAACTCGCGCGCCGCATTTTCGACCGTCTCGACCGAAATCGAATCCATCAGCGTGTCCTGCACGCGGTGATCGAAGCCGGCATGGCCGGTCAGCTGGGCGTGGCTTTCGGCGGTACGCACCACCGACGTATGCGCCCCCCACGGCGCATAGCGCCATTCGGGGCTGGGGCCGAACAGGCCGACCGTCGGCGCGCCGGCCGCCGCGGCGATGTGCATCAGACCGGAATCGTTGCCGACATAAAGCGCGCAGCGTTCGAGACACGCGCCAGCGACCGGCAGATCGGTCCGCCCGACAAGATCGATGCGCCGCGCCTCGGGGATCGCGGCGATGACCGGCTGCGCCGCCTCACGCTCGTCGGCCCCGCCGAACACCGCGACGCGGCCGCCGGCAAGCGCCCCGCCAGGCGCGGTCAACCGCTGCGCCAGCTCGGCGAACCGCTCCGCTCGCCACATCTTCGCGCCCCAATTG
>JACQAF010000244.1 GCA_016195145.1 Rhodospirillales bacterium | reverse complement strand
GCGAACGTCTGGGGACGACCGGCGTCGGCGGCGGCATCGCCATTCCGCACGGCAAGCTGCCGGAGCTGAAACGGCTCTACGGCGTCTTCGCCCGGCTGGAAAAACCGGTCGATTTCGAATCGATCGACGAGCAGCCGGTCGACCTGATTTTCCTTCTCCTCGCGCCGGGCGCCGCCGGGGCCGACCACCTCAAGGCCCTCGCCCGCGTTTCGCGCCTGCTGCGCGATCGCCGCGCCTGCGAGAAGCTGCGCGGCTCGGACAAGCCCGAGGCGCTATACGCCCTGCTCACCGAAGGCGCGGCAAGCCACGCCGCCTAGTTTGGGGGGTTTCGGCCCGCGGCCCTTTGGGGATTCCGGCCGTTTTTTAATGCAAGCTGACCGGCTCGAGGCCGTGCTGACGCACGGCGGCGAACGCCACTTCGCGATTATCCAGTACTGCGACCGGCGTGCCGTCCGCCGCATGGATGGCGAAGCGCACAGCATCGCCGGCCATGACAACCGGCTTCACATAGGCGACGTCCTGGACGCCGAGCGCGGCGAAATCCTGGACCGACATCTGGTTGAACGCGATAGCCTGGTTCATGATCGTATGCTCCTGTCGACGCCCCTGCCGAACGCTGTTTGGATGATTAGGCGACGTCGATCGTCTTTGCCGTCGACGCCTTCGCGCCGGCACCGGCTTTGATTTCGACCTTGCGTACCTTGGCTTCGACCTGCGGCCGGACGAGATCGATGTGCAGCAAGCCGTTCTCGAGGCTTGCGCCGGCAACCTCGATGCCGTCGGCCAGCACGAAGCTGCGCTGGAATTGCCGGGCGGCGATACCGCGATGAAGGTAGATGCGCTCGCCCTCCTCGGCCTTGTGGCCGCGGATGACCAGCTGGCTGTCTTCGACCTGGACGTTGAGATCGCCGGTTGCAAATCCCGCGACGGCGAGCGTGATGCGCAGGCCGTTCTCGCCGATCTGCTCGATAGGCGCCGCGGTAATAATTATATGGGAAGCCCCCCGCAGGGGATCAAGAACGGCCGTAACCCCCGGATTCCCAGGGGCGGCGGCAAGCCGCCGCCCCTGGTTTGGCCGATTGCCGGGATAATGGTGGAGCCAAGGGGAGTTGAACCCCTGACCTCGTGAATGCCATTCACGCGCTCTCCCAACTGAGCTATGGCCCCGGAAACTGTCGGCTGCCGGCGTCGCCGCTTGGGGAAACGATGCTGCGACCGGCGCGTATACGCCACTTAAACGACCCCGCGCACGCCGGCGCAAGCGAAAAATGCGCCGCCGGCCAACGGCCAGGCCGGTTAGCGGTCTTCCTCCTCGTCGACGTTCTCGATCACCTCGGCGACGTCGTCGTTATCCTCACCCAATTCGGAGGTGTCTTCGATCACCGTCTCTTCCTCTTCGTCGTCGGCCGCCGCGACCTCGGCTACATCGTCGGCAACCTCGGCATCCTCGACCGGGGCCGGCGGCGGCGGGACGACCCGTTCGGGCGGCGGAACCGGTTTGGCGCGTTTTGTCTTGGTCACAGCTTCGGGATCGAAGGTCGCGCCGCATTTCGGGCAGATGATCGGCGACCGCCCCATGTCGTAAAACCGCGCACTGCAAGACAGGCAGATCCGCTTAAGGCCCCACTCGCTTTTCGTCACCGTGATCATACTCCCCAGGACGAGTGAAAATCGGCCCGCCAGATGCCACGGCCGAGGGGGGGCTGTCAACGCATCGAAATCGCCGCCGCGCCATTATCTGAATTTGGCCGCCATTTCTGGTACTTGTTCGCCAGCCGGACCGCGCCATAAACTGGTCCAGCGAGGCTGGCGGTACGGTCGGACGCACCATATGTCCCAGTCCGCATGTCACGAGGAGCGGCCATGATCAGGGTTTCAGGCGCCGTTAGTATCGATGCGCCCGCGGCGGCGGTTTGGGCGCGCCGCCCTGCCTGTTGCCCCGTCGGGCCTTTATGCTAGACGGTAGGCCTGATAGACCAAGCAGTTAGAACCGCCCGCAGGATGAGATGCGACCCGCGTGACCGTAATATCCCCTGCCCAGCCCAGTTCTTTGCCGACCGGCCCGGCGCGGGCGCGCGCCGGCGGGCCGCTCAACGGCACTATCGCCGTCCCCGGCGACAAATCGATTTCCCACCGCGCCTTGATGATCGGCGGCATCGCGGTCGGCGAAACCGTCATCCACGGTCTGCTTGAGGGCGAGGACGTATTGCGCACGGCCGCGGCCATGGCGGCGCTGGGCGCCGAGGCGGCGCGCGGTCCCGATGGCGTGTGGCGCGTGTACGGCCGCGGCGTCGGCGGCCTGGTCGAGCCGGCCGACATCCTCGATCTCGGCAATTCCGGCACCAGCGCGCGGCTGCTGATGGGCTTGATTGCGACGTCGTCGCTGACCGCGTTTTTCACCGGCGACGCCAGCCTGCGCCGCCGGCCGATGGCGCGGGTCCGTGCGCCGCTCGAACAGATCGGCGCGCGATTCGTCACGCGCGAGGGCGGGCGCATGCCGCTCGCCATTATCGGCACTGCCGCGCCGACGCCGATTGTCTATCGCCTGCCGGTCGCTTCGGCGCAGGTCAAATCGGCCATACTTCTCGCCGGCCTCAACGCGCCGGGCAAGACAACGGTCATCGAAGCCGCCCCAACCCGCGATCATACCGAATTGATGCTGCGCCATTTCGGCGTCGCCGTCGACGTCGCCCCGACCGAGGGCGGCACCGCCATCACCGTTACCGGCCAGCCCGAGATCACCGGACGGACCGTGCGCGTACCGGGCGACCCGTCATCCGCCGCCTTTCCGCTCGCCGCGGCGCTAATCGTTCCCGGCTCGCGGGTAACGGTGCGGGGCATCGGGCTCAATCCGCGGCGCACCGGCCTCATCGAAACGCTGGCCGAAATGGGCGCCGATATCGCCATTGCCAACCAGCGGGTCGAAGCGGGAGAGCCGGTCGGGGACGCGACCGCAAGCGCCTCGCGGCTCGTGGGGGTCGAGGTGCCGGCCGATCGCGCGCCCTCGATGATCGACGAATACCCGATCCTGGCCGTCGTCGCCGCCTTCGCCCGCGGCCGGACGACGATGCGCGGCCTGGCCGAGTTGCGGGTCAAGGAAAGCGATCGCCTGACCGCCGTCGCGCGCAGCCTCGCCGCCTGCGGCGTCGCCGTCGAGACCGCCGGCGACGACCTGATCGTCAGCGGCACGGGCGAGCCGCCGCCGGGCGACGGGGCGATCGCCACCAACCTCGACCATCGCATCGCCATGGCCTTCCTGGTCATGGGGCTGGCGGCGCGCAAACCGGTGACGGTCGACGATGCGCGCCCGATCGACACCAGTTTTCCGGGCTTTGTCGAATTGATGCGCGGCCTCGGCGCGCGGATCGATTTACCAGGCGGGTAATCGAGGCGACCGGAACGCAAAAACCGGGGGGTCGGTTTTTGCCAATGCCGGCAATAAGGGGGAAAGAAGCGGATGATCATCGCTATCGACGGCCCGGCGGCAGCCGGCAAGGGAACGCTGGCCAAGCGGCTGGCTGCTCATTTTCACCTCGCCTATCTCGAAACCGGCCTGCTTTACCGGGCCGTTGGGCTGCGGATCCTGCGCGCCCGTCAGAACCCGGCCGACGCCAAGGCCGCGGCCGAGGCCGCATCCAGCATCGCGGCCGACGACCTGCACGCCCCCGAATTGCGGGGCGAAGCGGCGGCCGGGGCCGCCTCGATCGTCGCCACGCACCCCGAGGTGCGGGATGCCCTGTTGAATTTCCAGCGTAATTTCGCCCGCAACCCGCCCGGCGACGTTAAAGGCGCCGCACTCGACGGCCGCGATATCGGCACCGTCATTTGCCCCGAGCGGGACGTGATCAAACTGTACGTTTTTGCCAGCCTCGCCAAACGGGCCGAACGCCGGGTCAGGGAGTTGCAGGCACGTGGGGAATCCCCTATATATGCGCGCGTTCTTCAGGACATGAGGGAACGGGACCTGCGCGACGCCAGCCGTGGCGTCGCAGCCTTAAAAATCGCCCCGGACGCGTTCAAGATCGATACGTCCGATCTGACCGCCGACCAGGCGTTCGCCAAGGCCCTCGACTTCATCAAGTCCAGAACGCGTCCCGCCGGATAGGCCGCGGGACGAACTTCCAGCCCCGGTGTCGGCTGTTCCGCAAAAACGCCGGAACGGACAACCGGACACGAGAGAAAGGCATTTCGCATATGTCGATTGATTCGAACGTTTCCGCCGCACCGGCGGCCGAAGAGAATTTTGCCGCCATGCTCGACGAGTCGTTGAGCCGCACCGGCGGCTTCGACGGCCGCGTCGTCAAGGGCCGCGTCCTGACCATCGAGGGCGATTACGCGATCATCGATGTCGGCCTCAAGGCCGAAGGTCGCGTGGCGCTCAAGGAATTCGGCACTGCCGGCCAGCCGGCCGAAATCAAGGCCGGCGACCTGGTCGACGTCTATGTCGAGCGCATGGAGGACAAGAACGGCGAGGCGATGCTGTCGCGCGACAAGGCGAAGCGCGAAGAAGCCTGGGGCCTACTCGAAACCTCGTTCAAGGACAATGCCCGTGTCACCGGCGTGATCTTCGGGCGCGTCAAGGGCGGCTTCACGGTCGATCTCGGCGGCGCCGTCGCCTTCCTGCCCGGCAGCCAGGTCGATATCCGCCCGGTGCGCGACATCACCCCGCTGATCGGCACGCCGCAGCCCTTCCAGATTCTCAAGATGGACCGCTCGCGCGGCAACATCGTCGTCTCGCGCCGCGCGGTTCTCGAAGAAACGCGGGCCGAGCAGCGCTCCGAGCTCGTCGCCTCGCTCAAGGAGGGCCAGGTTCTCCAGGGCGTGGTCAAGAACATCACCGATTACGGCGCCTTCGTCGATCTCGGCGGCGTCGACGGCCTGCTGCACGTGACCGACATCGCCTGGCGGCGGATCAATCACCCGTCGGAGGCGTTGCAGATCGGCCAGCAGGTTACGGTGCAGGTCATCCGCTTCAACCCCGAAACCCAGCGCATCTCGCTCGGCATGAAGCAGCTTGAGGCCGATCCGTGGGAAGGCGTCGCCGCCAAGTACCCGGTCGGGACCAAGTTCAAGGGCCGCGTCACCAACATCACCGACTACGGCGCCTTCGTCGAACTGGAGCCCGGTATCGAAGGCCTGGTCCATGTGTCGGAGATGAGCTGGACCAAGAAGAACATCCACCCCGGCAAGATCGTTTCGACCAGCCAGGAGGTCGAGGTGATGGTGCTCGATGTCGACTCGCAGAAGCGTCGCATCAGCCTCGGCCTCAAGCAGTGCCTCGCCAATCCGTGGGAAGCGTTCAAGGACAAGTACGTCGCCGGCACCGGGCTCGAGGGCGAGGTGCGCAACATCACCGAGTTCGGCCTGTTCGTCGGCCTGCCCGGCGACATCGACGGCATGGTCCATCTCTCCGATCTCGACTGGAACAAGTCGGGCGAAGAGGCGATCAAGGGCTACAAGAAGGGCGACCACGTCAAGGTCAAGGTGCTCGACGTCGACATTGAGAAGGAGCGCATCTCGCTCGGCATCAAGCAGTTGCAGAGCGATCCGTTCCAGTCGGCTGTCGCCGGCCTGGAAAAAGGCAGGATCGTCACCTGCACCGTCACCACCGTGCTCGACAATGGCATCGAGGTAGCGGTGAGCGAGGGCGTCACCGGCTTCATCCGCAAGGCCGACCTGTCGCGCGAGCGCAGCGAGCAGCGTCCCGACCGTTTCGCCGTCGGCGAAAAGGTCGACGCCAAGATCACCCAGCTCGACAAGGGCTCGCGGCGCATCGGTCTGTCGATCAAGGCCAAGGAAGTCGAAGAAGACAAGGAAGCGATGGCCCAGTTCGGGTCGTCCGATTCGGGCGCCAGCCTCGGCGATATTCTCGGCGCGGCGCTCAAGTCGAAACAGGAAAAGAACGGCGACAAGTCCGATAGCTAAGCGCCGTCGCGCGCCGGGACAAGCGCATCATCCGGGCCGCCTCGCCATGCGGGGTGCCCGGATGCAACGCACCGGCGACGCCGGCCGGGTCTGAAAGACACCGCAGCGCCCATGTCCGCAACCGATCCCGATATCCTGATCGATCGCCGCCGCCTCAAGCGGCAATTGTCGCTGTGGCGGCTGGCTGCGGTGCTGACGGTTCTCGGCGCGATCGCAGTCGGGGTCGATCAGACCGGCTATTTCGGCCCCGGCGCCCATGTCGCCCAGCTTTCCCTCGACGGTCTGATTGTCGACGATCCGGCGCGGCTGCGCGCCGTCGCCGATCTCGCCGCCGATAACGCCGTCAAGGCGGTCGTACTGCGCATCGATTCGCCGGGCGGAACGGTGGTCGGCAGCGAAGCGCTCTATCGCGAGATCCGCGCCCTGGCGCAAACCAAACCGGTCGTCGCGACGATGGGCCAGGTCGCCGCCTCGGGCGGCTACATGGTGGCGCTGGGCGCCGACCATATCGTCGCCTACGAAGGCACGATCACCGGCTCGATCGGCGTCATCATGCAAACCACCGACGTCACCGGATTGCTGACCAAGCTTGGCATCACCGCCGAGGCGATCAAAAGCGCGCCGCTCAAGGCCGCGCCCTCGCCGCTCGAACCGTTGACCGACGAGGCCCGCGCCGCCACCCGCAGCCTGGTGGCCGATATGTTCGATTTGTTTGTCGGCATGGTCGCCGAGCGGCGCAAGCTTGCCCGCGAGGACGCCCTGAAGCTCGCCGACGGGCGCGTTTATACCGGCCGGCAGGCGCTGGCCAATGGGCTGATCGACGCCCTGGGCGGCGACCGGGCGGCACGCGCCTGGCTCGAGAGCCGGGGAATCGAGCGAAACCTGCCGCTGATCGAGGTTACGATCCGGCGGGAGGACGATTTCTGGCGCGGCATGCTATCCGCGACGCTCCGTATGTTAACCGGAAAAACGTATCTGTCAGAGAGACTTACCCTTGACGGGCTGGTTGCTGTCTGGCACCCTGACTTGAGGGTCCGCTAGCGCACCGGTTAGGTACGCTAGCGGTCATTCGCCCCTGCGGGGGGCTGGCGAAGAACGTGCCACTGGCGGGCGTCCATGACCAAGTCCGAACTGATACTCCGGCTTGCAGAACTTAATCCGCATCTCTACCAGCGGGATGTGGAACGCATCGTGTCGACCGTCTTCGACGAGATCGCGACTGCGCTCGCCCATGGCAGCCGGGTCGAGCTGCGCGGGTTCGGCGCATTTTCGGTCAAACGGCGCGCATCCCGCACCGGGCGCAATCCGCGCACCGGGGCGGCGGTCGAAGTAGCGGAAAAATACATTCCGTTCTTCAAAACCGGCAAGGAACTGCGCGAGAAACTGAACGGCAGGAAATAGGCCGGCGGCTCCGGCGGGTTGTCCTGCCTTTCGATCCCGGATGCCGGCCATGAAATTTTTCTTCTGGATCGTCGCTATTCCGGTGCTGCTCGCCGCAGCGCTGTTTGCCG
>JACQAF010000245.1 GCA_016195145.1 Rhodospirillales bacterium | reverse complement strand
CCGCATCGCCGCCGAGGGCGGCGCGGCGCTGATCGTCGATTACGGCCCGGCGCGCAGCGCCGCCGGCGAAACCTTGCAGGCCGTGCGCGGGCACAAGCCGGCCGATCCGCTTGCCGAACCGGGGCTGGCCGACCTTACCGCGCATGTCGATTTCGAGGTGCTGGCCGCCGCCGCACGCGCGGCCGGCGCAGGCGCCTGGGGCCCGGTGCCGCAGGGCGCGTTCCTACGCCGCCTTGGCATCGCGGCGCGGGCGGCGATTCTGCTCAAATCGGCGACGCCGCAGCAGAAGGACGACATCGCCAGCGCCACCCGACGCTTGATCGAGGAGTCCGAAATGGGCACCCTGTTCAAGGCGCTGGCGATTGTCGGTCCGGGCCAGCCGCCGCCGCCCGGTTTCGATCCGGCGCCGACCGCGTGATCGCATGTCGCTGCTGACTCTCGGTTCGCTCAACGACGCCGCCGGCATTCGCCACGGCTTTTTCACCCGGCGCGGCGGCGTCAGCGCGGGCCTCTACGATTCGCTCAATTGCGGGCTCGGCTCGGGCGACGAGCCCGACAACGTGCGCACCAATCGCAGCCGCGCCATGACGCATCTCGGCCTCGAAACGCGCCAGCTCGTCACCGTCTATCAGGCCCACAGCCCCGACGTGGTCGAGATCGAGGGGCCGTGGATTGGCGACGCGCCGCCCAAGGCCGATGCGATGGTCACCACGGCGTCCGGCATCGCCCTCGGCATTCTCACCGCCGATTGCGCGCCGGTGCTGTTCGCCGACCCGGCGGCGCGGGTGATCGGCGCCGCGCATGCCGGCTGGCGCGGCGCGCTGACCGGCGTGGTCGAGGCGACGATCCGCGCCATGGTCCGCCGCGGCGCCCAGGTCGACCGCATCCTCGCCGGCATCGGACCGTGCATCGCCCAACGTTCCTACGAGGTCGGGCCGGAATTCCCGGCACCATTCGTCGCCCAGGATCCCGACAACGCCGCCTTCTTCGCCCCGGCCGCACGCGAGGGCAAATTCCTCTTCGACCTGCGCGGCTTCGTCGCCAAGCAGGTCGCGGCGACCGGGGTGAAGCATGTCGGCCAGCTCGCCAACGATACCTGCCGCGAGGAAGATCGTTTCTTCAGCTATCGCCGCACCTGCCAGCGCGGCGAGCGCGATTACGGCCGGGGTCTGTCGGCGATCGCGCTCGAATCCTGACATGCCGCATCTTGTCCTCTTCCTGCTGTTCTGCCTGCTCGGCCTGTTGGTGAGCTGTGTTCTGTTCTAGATCGTACATCGTCGGGTTGCTGCTTTCCGCGCTCGTCGCGGCCTGCGGGCAGTTGCCGCGCCCGTTCCAGCCGGATTCGAAAGCCGATACCGTTCCGCTGCTGTTTCTCGCCGACGGCTTCGGCGTTGTCGTTCGCCCGGTCGCCGATCTGCCGCCGCCCGCTGCCGCAGCGCTGGCCAAGGCGGTGGTCGAGGAACTCGGCCGGGCCGAGGTTCCGGCGACCACCGGCGAGGGCAACCGTGCGAGCTATATTCTCAACGGCCGCGCCGCGCCGCGTGCGGGCGGCGGCGTGCTGCTTGCCTTCAGCCTCGACGATCCGCTCGCCGCTGCTGGCAGCATCTATCGCACCAAGGCCGAGATCCCGTTTTTGCCCGGCGCGGACGATGCCGCCGCCTGGCGACAGATCGCCCGGCCGATCGCCGCCGCCGTCGCCGCGACGTTGCAACCGCCGGCGCCCCAACCGCCGGTCGCCCGGCGGCGCGTCATCGTGCGCGAAATCACCGGCGCGCCGGCCGACGACCGGCGGGCGCTGGCCCGCGCGCTCGAATACAACCTGCGCCGGGCGCAGGTGCCGGTGGCCGACGAACCGGCCGACGATACGCTCGCCATCGTCGGCGCGCTGACCATCGCCCGCAAGGGACCGGATAGCTACAGCATCGGCGTTTTATGGACGGTGCTCGGCCCGGATGGCGCCGAAATCGGCCAGGTCCGCCAGGACAACGACGTGCCGGCCCGGATGCTCGACCGCGCCTGGCCCGAGATCGCCGCCGCCGTCGCCGAGGGGGCGGCCGAGGGCATCGCCGATCTCGTCAATCGCGCGCCGCGCCCGTCTTAGGGCTCGGGACTCGGGCCGGAAAATAGGCCAAAGAGGCGGTTTACAGGGGGGTACCGGCCTGATAAATTCCGCGCGCCCGCGCCGGGGAAGCCGATCCTTGCCGCGGGTTTCTAGTTTGGTTTTCCTGAGCTATATCAAGGGCCTTCCAAGAAGCTGGTCAATCGCCGGGAATAAGGGTTCTGGTCGATGAAAGTGCTCGCCTGCAACAGCAACCGCCCGTTGGCCGAAGCGATTTGCGCGTTTCTCAACCTGCCGCTGACCAAGGCGAGCGTGCGCCGCTTCTCGGACATGGAAGTGTTTGTCGAGATCCTTGAAAACGTGCGCGGCGAGGACGTGTTCGTCGTCCAGTCGACGTCGTACCCGGCCAACGACAACCTGATGGAATTGCTGGTGACGCTCGACGCGCTGAAGCGCGGCTCGGCGCGCCGGGTGACCGCCGTCATCCCCTATTACGGCTATGGCCGCCAGGATCGAAAGTCGGGCCCGCGCACGCCGATCTCGGCCAAGCTGGTCGCCAACCTGATCACCATCGCCGGGGCCAACCGCGTCGTCACCCTCGACCTGCATGCCGGCCAGATCCAGGGTTTCTTCGACATCCCGACCGACAATCTCTATTCGGCCCCGGTCTTCGCCAAGGATTTGCAGGAGTGCGACAAGGGCGAGGAGCTAGTCATCGTCTCGCCCGATGTCGGCGGCGTCTTGCGCGCCCGGGCGATCGCCAAGCGGCTCGGCGCCGATCTCGCCATCGTCGACAAGCGCCGCGAGCGCGCCGGCATGTCCGAGGTCATGAACATCATCGGCGACGTCAAGGGCCGCAGCTGCGTGCTGGTCGACGACATTGTCGACTCCGCCGGCACGTTGTGTAACGCCGCCCAGGCGCTGATGGAGGCCGGGGCGGAATCGGTTTCGGCCTATGTCGTCCACGGTGTGCTGTCGGGCGGCGCGGTCAGCCGCGTCTCGTCCTCGCCGCTCAAATCCATGGTCATCACCGATTCGATCGCCGCGACGGAGGCGGTGCGCGTGTCGCATAATATCCGCCAGATTTCGATCGCGCCGCTGATGGCCGAAGCGATCCGCCGGATCAGCGAGGAACGCTCGGTGTCGAGCCTGTTCGACTGAACCGGAAGCAAGCAATTGGCAACGGCGTGCGGCACCCCTGGAGGCCGACGCCATCGATAGAGAGAGAAGGAGAAGCAGTTATGGTAGAGACCACCAAGATCGCGGCCCTGCCGCGTCAGCGGGCCGGAAAGGGGGCCGCCCGCGCCGTCCGTCGCGAAGGCCGCGTACCGGGCGTTATTTACGGCGACAAGGCACCGCCGACCCTCGTCGCGCTCGACCCCAAGGAGATCGAGCGCGAATTCGCCAAGCCGGGTTTCTTCACCCGCCTGTTCGACATCTCGGTCGACGGCGCAAGCACCCGCGCCCTCGCCCGCGACGTGCAGCTCCACCCGGTCAGCGACCGGCCCGAGCATGTCGACTTCATGCGCGTTAACGAAGGCACGCGCATCCGCGTCGGCGTGCCGGTGCGGTTCCTCAACCAGGACAAGTCGCCGGGCCTCAAGCGCGGCGGCGTGCTCAACGTCGTGCGTCACACCATCGACGTTTACTGCAACATCGCCAACATGCCGAAGGCGATCGAGGTCGATCTCGAAGGGCTCGACATCGGCGACAGCGTCCACATCAGCGCGATCAAGCTGCCCGAGGGCGTGCGGCCGACAATCGCCACCCGCGACTTCACCATCGCCGCGGTCGCGGCGCCGAGCGTGCTCAAGACCCCCGAAGAAGAAGCGGCCGAAGCGGCGGCCAAGGCAGCGGCGGCCGAAGGCGCCGTCCCGGTCGAAGGCGCGGTCCCAGCCGAGGGCGCAGCCCCGGCAGCGGGTGCAGCCCCGGCAGCGGGTGCGGCCCCGGCGGCGGGCGGCGACAAGAAGGGCGCAGCCCCGGCCGCGGCCGACAAGAAGGGCGGCAAGAAGTAGCCGATCGATTCGGGGTCCGGAATGCTCCTGCTCGTTGGCTTGGGCAATCCGGGCCCCGATTACACCCTCAACCGGCACAATATCGGCTTCATGGCGGTCGATGCGATCGCCGAGCGCCATCGCTTCGGGCCGTTCCGCGCCCGCTTCGAGGGGCTGGCGGCCGAAGGCGCGCTGGGCCCCGAACGGGTGGTGGCGTTGAAGCCGCAAACCTATATGAACGAGTCCGGCCGCGCGGTTGCGGCGGCGGCGCGTTTCTACAAGGTGCCGCCGGCGCGGATCATCGTCATTCATGACGAGATCGATCTCGTGTCGGGCAAGATGCGGGTGAAGTGCGGCGGCGGGCCGGGCGGCCATAATGGCCTGCGCTCGCTCGACGACCATCTCGGCCCCGATTACTGGCGGGTGCGGCTCGGCGTCGGCCATCCGGGCGACAAGGATCTGGTGAGCGGCTATGTCCTTCACGATTTTCCCAAGGCCGACCGGCCATGGGTCGGAAAGCTGATCGAGGCGGTCGCCGAGCACATTTCCCTCCTCGCCGGCGGCGACGAGGCCGCATTCATGAACCGGGTGGCGCTGGCCATGAACCCGCCCCGCCCCAAGGCCGCCAAGGACGCGGCGTCGCCGAAACAGGACTGATCTTCCATGGGTTTTCGCTGCGGTATCGTCGGCCTGCCGAACGTGGGCAAGTCGACCTTGTTCAACGCCCTCACCGCCACCGCGGCGGCGGCGGCGGCCAATTATCCTTTCTGCACCATCGAGCCCAATGTCGGGCGCGTGCCGGTGCCCGACGACCGGCTGGCGGCGCTGGCGGCGCTCGCCAAATCGGCGAAGATCGTGCCGACGCAGCTCGAATTCGTCGATATCGCCGGCCTCGTGCGCGGCGCCTCGAAGGGCGAGGGCCTCGGCAACCAGTTCCTCGCCCATATCCGCGAGGTCGACGCCATCGCCCATGTCGTGCGCTGCTTCGCCGGCGGCGACGTGACCCATGTCGAGGGCTCGGTCGATCCGCTGCGCGACATCGACACGGTCGATACCGAGCTGATGCTCGCCGATCTCGACAGCCTGGAAAAACGCGCGGCGGCGGCGGCGAAAAAGGCGCGCGGCGGCGACAAGGAGGCCAAGGACCAGCTCGCGGCGATGGAGCCGATCCTCGCCCTGCTGCGCGCGGGCAAGCCGGGCCGCGCCTTCCGCCCGGCGCCCGAACAGACCGATCCGGTCCGCCAGCTGCAGCTGATCACGACCAAGCCGGTCCTGTATGTGTGCAATGTCGAGGAATCCTCGGCCGGGCCGGGCAACGAGCTGTCGGCCCGCGTCGCCGCGCGCGCCGCGACCGAGGGCGCGTCGTCGGTCGTCATCTCCGCCGCCATCGAGGCCGAGGTCGCCGTGCTGCCCGACGAGGCCGACCGCAAGGCGTTCCTCGGTTCGCTCGGGCTTACCGAAACCGGCCTCGCCCGCGTCATCCGCGCCGGCTATGCGCTGCTCGGCCTGCTCACCTTCTTCACCGTCGGGCCGAAGGAGACGCGGGCCTGGACCGTGCGCGCCGGGGCGAAGGCGCCCGAGGCGGCGGGCGCGATCCACACCGATTTCGAGCGCGGCTTCATCTGCGCCGAGACCATCGCCTATGCCGACTATCTCGCCTGCAACGGCGAGCAGGGGGCGAAGGAAGCCGGCAGGATGCGCCAGGAAGGCCGCGACTACACGGTCAAGGACGGCGACGTCATCCTGTTCCGCTTCAACGTCTGACGCTTTTCCCGCCGGGGTTGCCGGGCGGCCGGCGGCGGTGTTATGGCGATGCAGGAACGCACGCACACACGCCGGAAAGGAACCGCCATGGGTACAACGATTCAGCTCACCGCCGCCGACGGGCACAAGCTCGCCGCCTATCGCGCCGATCCGGCCGGAAAGCCGCGCGGCGGCATCGTCGTCGTCCAGGAAATCTTCGGCGTCAACGGCCATATCCGCGGGGTGTGCGATGGCTTCGCCGCCGACGGTTATGCGGTCGTGGCGCCGGCGCTGTTCGACCGCGTGCGGCCGGGCATCGAGCTTGGCTACGCCGAGGCCGATATCGCCAGCGGGCGCGAGGTGCGCGGCAAAATTCCGTGGGAACAGGCGCTCGCCGATCTCCGCGCCGCGATGGACGCGCTCGACGGCGCGGGCCGGCGCGGCATCGTCGGCTATTGCTGGGGCGGATCGGTCGCCTGGCTGGCGGCGACGCGGCTCGACGGTCTCGCCGCCGCCGTGTCGTATTACGGGGCGCAGATCGCGCCCTTCGCCGCTGAACAGCCGCGCTGCCCGGCGCTGCTCCATTTCGGCGAGACCGATCATTCGATCCCGCTAGCCGATGTCGACAAGCTGCGCGCGGCGCAGGCGGGCAACCCGGTCGAGATCCATCTCTACCCGGCCGGGCACGGCTTCAACTGCGAGGCGCGGGCGAGCCATCACCCCGCCTCGGCCGCCCGCGCGCGCGAACGCACCCTCGCCTTTTTCCGCCAGCATGTCGGCTAGATTCGGCGAACGCGGGCGGTTCCGCGCGCCTTTTTCTGATCCACAAACTGGCATAAACGGCAGGATTCCAAGGCTTCACATAATGTGATATAAGGATTTTATATACCCATCATGTACCCCATGCTTGTTGCCCACGGCGACGGTTTGTTGGATTGCACATGCTTGATATAGGAAATGTCGTTGCCGCTTTCAGCGAGGATCAGGTTCTGCGCCTGACGGGCCTCACCAAGGGGCGGCTGCGTTACTGGGATAAGAGTGATTTCTTCAAACCCAGCTTCGCCGGCGAAAACAAGCGCCTAGCGTATAGCCGCTTTTACTCGTTCAAGGATGTTGTTGCGCTGCGAACGCTGGAGATGCTGCGCGTCCAGAACAATGTGCCGCTCCAGCATCTGAGGAAAGTCGCCGAGACCCTTGCGCATCTAAAGGACGATCTTTGGACAAAGACAACGCTCTATGTCTGTAATCGCAAGGTAGTGTTCATGAATCCGGAAACCGGCGAACCGCAAGAAGTCGTTTCCGGCCAATACCTCCTAGGCATTCCACTTCAAAGGGTCATTGCAGATACGAGCAACGACATTGAGCAGATGAAGAAGCGGTCGAACGACGAAGTCGGCCAAATCACGCGCTCTCGTGCTATTGTTCACAATGCGTGGGTTATATCGGGTACGCGCATCCCAGTTGGCGCTATCAAGCGTCTGCGTGAGGATGGCTATTCCGTTGAAGCGATAATCGCCGAGTATCCAGATCTAACCGCCGATGATGTGAAGGCGGCCATCAAGCACAAACCTACCAAAGCCGCGTAATCGTTTCTCCACGATGCGCTTCTTCACCGACCAAAACGTGCCTGAGTCGGTGGCGAAGACTCTTGAGGAAGCCAGGTACGAGGTTACTCGTCTTGGCGAGAAGATCGCGAGGGATTCTCCCGACCCACTTGTGGCGGCCGTCGCGGAAGCCAATGGCGCGATTCTCGTGACGATGGACAGCGATTTCAAAAAGATCGCCAGCCGCGTCGATATAGGACACCGCCGATACAGAAAGTTAAGCATCTTGCGATTTGAAAAGTGCCGCGAGTCGCACGCCGCTACCCGCCTTTCCTCGGCTCTGTCGCTGATTGAACATGAATGGGAGTTTGGTGGTGGCGCCCGTGATCGTCGGATG
>JACQAF010000048.1 GCA_016195145.1 Rhodospirillales bacterium | reverse complement strand
TCCTACGATTCGGTCAGCGGGCGCTTCAATGCCACCCTCGCCGCCGGCGGCGAAGGGCCCCATGCCCAGCGCGTGTCGATTTCGGGCCGCACATTCCGGACAATCTCGCTGCCTGTCCTGCGCGGCAGCGTGAGCCCCGGCGACGTAATTCGCCGCCAGGATATCGAGTGGCTCAGCATCCGCGAAGACCGCGTCAGCCGCGATGTCGTCACCGACGCAAACCGTCTCGTCGGCACAACGCCGCGCGTGCGGCTGCGGCCCGGCGAACCGATCCGCGACAACGATACGCGGCCGCCGGTCCTCGTCACGCGCAACAGCTCGGTGATGATCGTCCTCCAGATGCCCAACATGACCCTCACAGCCCAGGGCCGGGCGATCGAGGACGGCGCCAAAGGCGACGTAATCCGCGTCACCAACCTGCAAAGCAAGAAGGTCATCGAGGCGACGGTCAACGGCCCCGACATGGTGACCGTAATCGTCGGGCCCCGGTTGTCGCTCAATTAGCTCGTCGCCGAACTGAGAAAGACCGACATATGCACATGCGTTTCTATTCTAGGACTTTCCGGCCTCTTGCCATCGTTCTCGCCGCGAGTCTTCTGTCGGCCTGCAACACGGTCGAGCGCCTGACCCGGCTCGGCGAAGAACCGAAAATGACCCGCGTCCAGGATCCTTCGATCGGCCAGCCGCCGGTGACCATGCCGGCGCCGCCGCCCGACAATTCGCAACGCCATACCAACTCGTTATGGCGCTCGGGCGCGCGCGCCTTCTTCAAGGATCAGCGGGCGAGCCAGGTCGGCGACATTATGACCGTGACCATCACCATCGCCGACACGGCCAGCCTCAGCAACAACTCGACTCGCTCGCGGACGAGCGCGGAAACCGCCAACTCGACCAAGCTGCTCGGCTACGAAAACCAGATCTGGGGCCGGCTGCCCGGCGTGCAGGGGGCGATCGACCCGACCAGCCTGGTCAATCTCGGCGCCAACTCGACCGGCACCGGCGGCGGCACCATCACCCGCAGCGAGAGCGTGTCGCTCAAGGTCGCCGCAGTGGTTACGCAGGTCCTGCCCAACGGCAACCTAGTGGTCAAGGGCAGCCAGGAAGTTCGGGTCAATTTCGAAACCCGCGTCCTCGAGGTCGCCGGCGTGATCCGGCCGCAGGACATCCGCTCCGACAACCAGATCCCCTACGACCGCATCGCCGAGGCGCGCATTTCCTACGGCGGCCGCGGCCAGCTGACCGATCGCAATCAGGCCCGCTGGGGTCAGGAACTCTACGATATCCTCTTCCCGTTCTAATCCGGGCGGCCGGGCGCGCGTCGCCTGGCCGGTCAAACGCCAACGGCGGAGGGATGGTTTCCCTCCGCCGTCGCATTTTCCGGCCGCCGAAAAGAGGCGTCTATTCGTCGCGCTGGGTGCGTTCGAGGCGCTCGTGGCGCTCTTGGGCTTCAAGGCTCAGGGTCGCGATCGGCCGCGCCTCCAGCCGGCGAATGCCGATCGGTTCGGCGGTTTCCTCGCAGAACCCATAAGTGCCGTCCACGATGCGGCGCAGGGCTGCGTCGATCTTGGCGATCAGCTTGCGCTCCCGGTCGCGGGTCCTCAGCTCGATCGAACGGTCCGTCTCGAGCGTCGCGCGGTCGGCAATATCGGCTTCCTGTAGGCTGTCTTCCTGGAGGTGTTGCAGGGTTTCGGTCGATTCCTGCAGGAGATCGTTCCGCCAGCGCAGAAGCTTCTGGCGAAAATACTCCCGCATAACCGGATTCATGAAGGGTTCGGCTTCAGAGGGGCGGTAGTCTGATGGTAGAAGCGGATACGTCATGGATACGATCTTGCCACGAGCTGTTGATGAGCGGGCGCGAGTATATGAATCCATCGCCCTCGCTTCAAGGCCGCTCCGCTCCGTAGGCCCGCTCATCGCGCCGACCCCTCGTTGCCGCCCGAAGCCTCGTATTTGGCCAGTTCGACCTCGGCCCTGAGCTCGATTTCGCCAAGAATCTCTTGCAGGCGCGGATCGGTCGCCCTTTCACGCCGTGCGCGAACCATCGTCGCTAGCGCCGTAAGGGACTGGCGCGAGATGAATCCGTTCAACAAGCCGTGACGCAGATCGTCAAGTCGGTCGAGAATATCGTCGCCGCGCTGCTTCGTCTTGGCCGGGCCGGCGGTGGCGTCGTCGACCTCCTGGAGCGCCAACAACGCATCGACCGCGCTCAGCGGACTCCCGCCGCTGACCGAGGCGCTTGCCACCGGCGCGTCGAGATGGCGCGTAAATTCGCTGCCCCGGGCGCCCGAAGCGCGTTCGCTCCGGCGAACCGTCGTCGAGGGTCGAACCGGGCCTGAGGAATCTATCTTCATTCTCTACCTTCCGTGACCGGGGAAACCGTTCCGCGGTCCAGGGCAAGGTCCTGAAGCTGGAATTGACCTCCAGCCTCGCCCGTTAAATTTAAGAAGCAGTTAATCGGGTCGCCCGGCCCGGCCCGGCGGCCGGTCCGCCAATCGGCATAATTTGCCCCTGCTGGCCGGTCGGGATTGCCGGGCAGCCCCGGCAAGGGGTCGGGAGAGGAAGAATACATCGATGTTTTTCAATCGATTAATAAAAGGCACGGCTTGGCACGAGGTTCGCAACAAGTCCGACGGGTACCCATGTCCGCCGACGCCGATCAAGGCAGAACGCTCAGGATAACGACCACGATGATCGCCGCTACCGCCTCCCGTCTTCGCTGCCGTCTGTCGTTTGCCGGGCGGCGAATCCTCGCTTTCCTTCTTGCCGCGCTGCTCGCGCTACCCGCGGGTCCGGTCGAGGCGCGTTCGCGCATCAAGGACATCGCCGATTTCGAAGGCGTACGGCAGAACATGCTCGTCGGCTACGGCCTGGTCATTGGCCTCAACGCCACCGGCGACACGCTTAACCGTTCTGGCTTCACGCAGCAGAGCCTCATCGGCATGCTCGAACGCCTGGGCGTCAACACCCGCGACATCTCAAGCACCGTCAACACCCGTAACGTCGCGGCCGTGATGGTCACCGCGACCCTGCCGGCCTTCGCCCGCCAGGGTACGCGGATCGACGTGTCGGTTGGCGCGCTTGGCGACGCCAGCAGCCTGCTCGGCGGCACCTTGCTGGTCACTCCCCTCCTCGGCGCCGATGGCGAAGTCTATACCGTCGCCCAAGGGCCGATCGCCGTTTCCGGTTTCAGCGCCAGCGGCGGCGGCCAAAGCGTCACGAAAGGCATCCCGACCGCCGGCCGGATCGCCAATGGCGGCATCGTCGAGCGCGAACTCGGCTTCCAGCTGGCCAGCCTGCGCTCGGTCAACATCTCGTTGCGCAACCCCGATCTCACCACCGCCCGGCGCATCGCCCAGGCGATCAACACCGCGCTGGGCACGGCGACGGCGCGCCCCGTCGATCCGGGTACTGTCCTACTCTCGCTCCCTGAGAACCGCCAAAACGACGTCGTGTCGCTGCTCACCGACATCGAGCAGCTGACTGTCGAACCGGACAGCATCGCCAAGGTCGTCATCGACGAGCGCTCGGGCACCATCGTCATGGGCGAAAGCGTGCGCATCAGCACGGTCGCCATTGCCCAGGGCAATCTGACCATCCGCATCACCGAAACTCCCCAGGTTTCGCAACCCAACGCATTTTCCAGCACCGGCACCACGACCACGGTCAACCGGACCAATATCGAAATTGACGAAAACAACCAGCGCCGCCTGGCGGTTCTTCCCGGCAGCGTCACGCTTCAGGAACTGGTCAACGGCCTCAACGCACTGGGCATCGGCCCGCGCGACATGATCGCCATCCTGCAGGCGATCAAGGCCGCCGGCGCCCTCCAGGCCGAGATCGAGGTGCTGTGATGAACCTCGCGGCCCCATCGATCACCGCCACCTTCGACGCCGCCGCGCCGCGCAAGCCGGCCATGCCCGCCGGCGCCAGCGGCGCCGAGGCGCTGCGCGTCGGGCGCGAATTCGAATCGCTGTTTTTGTCGCAGATGCTCGGTCATATCTTCGAGCAGATGCCGACCAACGGTCCCTTCGGCGGCGGCAACGGCGAAAAGCTGTTTCGCTCGCTGCAGGTCGATGAATACGCCAAGGCAGTCGCCCGCAAGGGCGGCGTCGGCATCGCCGAAGCCGTGCAGCGGGAGATACTGAAGATGCAGGAGAAAAGCCATGGATAGCGCCGTTCGCATCAACGACCTGATCGCCGTCACCGGCCGCCTCATCACCCTGATGAATCGCGAGACGGAACTGCTGCGGGCGATGCAGGCCGACCAGATCGGCACCCTGCAGGATGAAAAATTGCATCTGGCGCGAGCCTATACCGGCCTCGTGCGCGACCTCAAGCGCGATCCCGAGATATTCACCGCCGTCGAGCGGGCGATCAAGGACGAACTATCCGACGTCATGTTGCAGTTCAGCGACGCCGCCAAGGCCAACGAACGCGCGTTACGCGCCGCCCGCGAGGCGAATGAGCGGGTGATGCGGGCGATCGTCGATGCCGTTAACAGCCAACGCACGACTGCCGGCTATTCGCGCGCCGGCGCGCCGGTCAAGGACCCCAATCCGGCGCGCAGCGCGCCCCTGCCGATCGCCGTCGACCGGCAGTTCTAGCCAGAGTCGCCACGGGAGCCGCCGATGTCCCTCAATATTGCCCTCCAGACCGCGACCAGCGGCCTACGCGCCGCTCAAGCCGGAATTGAAATCGTTTCCCGAAACGTCGCCAATGCCGGCATCGAGGGATATACGCGTAAAACGCTGCCGCTGGAATCGCTCACCGTCAATGGCCAGAGCATCGGCGTCCGCCTCGGCGAAATCACGCGCTCGGTCAACACCCGGCTGCAGGGCGAAGCGCGCATAGGCTTCGGCCTGACCGAATCGCTACGGGTCAAGGACGACTTCCTCAGCCGTCTCGATCTGATTCTCGGCACCCCCGGCGGCACCAATTCGCTTTCCTCGGTGCTTGGCCGGCTCGGCGACTCG
>JACQAF010000259.1 GCA_016195145.1 Rhodospirillales bacterium | reverse complement strand
CGTTCGGTTACGACCAGCTCGGCAATGCGCTCGATGAACCACGGATCGTAGCGGCAGGCGGCGTGGATGTCGGCCACCGGCACGCCGTAGCGCAGGGCCTGGGCGATCACCAGGATGCGGTCCGGGGTCGGCTTGCCGAGCGCGGCGCGGATGGCGTCGCGGTTGGCCCCGCCCTCGGCCTCGGGGATATCGATCTCGTTGAGGCCGGTCAGGCCCGTCTCCAGCGAGCGCAGCGCCTTTTGCAACGACTCGCCGAAGGTGCGGCCGATGGCCATCGCCTCGCCGACCGATTTCATCGAGGTGGTCAGGAGCGGTTCGGTGCCGGCGAATTTCTCGAAGGTGAAGCGCGGAATTTTGGTGACGACATAATCGATCGTCGGCTCGAACGAGGCCGGCGTGACCCCGGTGATGTCATTCGTCAGTTCGTCGAGCGTATAGCCGACGGCGAGCCGCGCCGCGACCTTGGCGATGGGGAAACCGGTCGCCTTCGAGGCGAGGGCCGAGGAGCGCGAAACGCGCGGATTCATCTCGATCACGACCAGCCGGCCGTCGGCCGGGTTGACCGCGAATTGCACGTTCGATCCGCCGGTGTCGACGCCGATCTCGCGCAGCACCGCGATCGAGGCGTTGCGCATGATCTGGTATTCCTTGTCGGTCAGCGTCAGCGCCGGCGCGACGGTGACGCTGTCGCCGGTATGGACGCCCATCGGATCGACGTTCTCGATCGAGCAGACGATGATGCAGTTGTCGGCGTGGTCGCGCACAACCTCCATCTCGAACTCCTTCCAGCCGAGGACCGATTCCTCGACCAGCACCGAACCGACCGGCGAGGCGCGCACGCCGCCCATGACGATCTGCTCGTATTCGTCGGTGTTGTAGGCGATGCCGCCGCCGGTGCCGCCGAGGGTGAAGGATGGGCGAATGACCGCCGGCAGGCCGACGAGATCGATCGCGCGACGGGCTTCCTCGATGTTCGTCACCAGCATCGAGCGCGGGCATTCGAGACCGATTTTTTCCATCGCGTCGCGGAACAGAAGGCGATCTTCGGCCTTGGAGATCGCCTCGCGATTGGCCCCGATCAGCTCGACATTGTGGCGCGCCAGCGTGCCGTCATCGGCGAGCTTCATCGCCGTGTTGAGCGCGGTCTGCCCGCCCATGGTCGGCAACAGGGCGTCGGGCTTTTCCTTGGCGATGATCTTGGCGACGATGTCGGGCGTGATCGGCTCGATATAGGTAGCGTCGGCCAGGTCCGGGTCGGTCATGATCGTCGCCGGGTTGGAATTGACCAGGACGATCCGGTAACCCTCGGCGCGCAGGGCCTTGCACGCCTGGGCGCCCGAATAATCGAACTCGCACGCCTGGCCGATGACGATCGGGCCGGCGCCGATGATCAGGATCGATTTGATGTCGGTGCGTTTGGGCATGGGCGGCTACGGACTCATCGACAAGGTGGAGGCCACCCGTTCCATCATCCAGGGCAGGATGCGGGTCTCGCCCTGGAAGGGGTGATCGAGGACGAACACGAAAGCGGACAGCAGGCCGACCGCCGCGGCTTGGCTGGCGACCATGACGACGCTGCTGAAGGTCGGCCGGAGAAATGCGCCAAGCGACATCATCAGCGCTGACAGGACAACGATGATCCACCAGAACAGGGCGGGGATCGCCTCGCGCGCCTCGCGCAGCCGCGCGTCGCGCAGGTCTTCGATCTGGTCGGCGGCGCGCAGGGCGTCGTTGAACAGCACCGAGCGCCGACCGTCGCCGGGATCGAGCGCGTGCAGCGAATCGCTGAGCCCGGCGACAAGCCCGCGCGTCCGGGTGTGGCCGAAGCCATCATGGCCTTGCTCCATATAGGGCCACTCGTCGTCGATGACGCTTCTTACGTAGGCGGCAAGGGCCCGGCGCGTCGGTTCGGTTGTCGCCGGATCGAGGCGGACAAGCAGGCGATCGAGCTGGCCGACCGTGGCCGCCTCGTCGACGACGATTTTTTCCGCCCGCGCCAGTTCGCTTTTCGCCTGGACGACGGCGAAAGCGAGGACGAAGGCGGTCAGCGACAACACCGCCGGCATCACGCGGATGGTGATGTCGAAGGTTTCCTTGTCGTCGCGCACCGGCAGAACGGTCCGCAGGCCCAGCATCAGCGCGATTGCCGCCGCGACCGCCACACCGACGAAGACGATGGTGATCAGCCAGTTCGGATAGAAATAGAAAAAATCGAGCATCTAGCGCTTTTCCATCAGCGCGACGAAGCGGTCGAACAGATAATGGCTGTCCTGCGGGCCCGGCGACGCCTCGGGGTGGTACTGCACCGAAAACACCGGCTTACTTTTCAGGCGCAGGCCCTCGTTGGTGCCGTCGAACAGCGAGACGTGGGTTACCTCGACCTCGGGCGGCAGGGATTCGGGCATGACCGCGAAGCCATGGTTCTGCGACGTGATCTCGACCTTGCCGGTGCTCAGGTCCTTGACCGGATGGTTGGCGCCGCGATGCCCGCGGTCGAGTTTCTCCGTCCGCCCGCCGAGCGCCAGCGCCAGAATCTGGTGGCCGAGGCAGATGCCGAAGATCGGCAGGTCGCGCTTCAGCAGTTCCTTGACCGTCGGTACGGCATAGACGCCGGTCGCCGCCGGGTCGCCGGGGCCGTTGGCGAGAAACACGCCGTCGGGCTTGTGGCGAAGGATGTCTTCGGCGCTCGCCGTCGCCGGCACCACGGTCACCTTGCAGCCGGTCGCGGCGAGGCAGCGCAGGATGTTGCGCTTCGCCCCGTAATCGACGGCGACGACATGAAAGCGCGGGCGTTCGAGCCGGCCATACCCCTTGCCGAGCGTCCAGCGCGTTTCGGTCCAGTCATAGCCCTGCCGGCAGGTAACCTCGATGGCGAGGTCCATGCCCTCGAGCCCCGGCCAGGCGGCGGCCTTGGCCTGCAGGGCGGGGATGTCGAGCTGGCCGTCGGGAGCGTGGCAGATCGTGCCATTGGGTGCGCCGAGATCGCGAATGCGCCGGGTCAGCGCGCGCGTATCGACGCCGGAGAGGCCGATCAGGTTGAACGATTTGAGCCAGGCGTCGAGATGGCGGGTCGAGCGAAAATTCGCCGGTTCGGTGATGTCGGCTCGCAGCACCAGCCCGCGCGCCGGCGGCGTTACGGTCTCGATGTCCTCGGGGTTGGTGCCGACATTGCCGATATGGGGAAAGGTGAAGGTGATGATCTGCCCGGCATAGGACGGATCGGTCAGGATTTCCTGATAACCGGTCATCGAGGTGTTGAAGCAGACCTCGCCCGTCGCCGCGCCGGCGGCGCCGATGCCGCGCCCCCAGAACACCGTACCATCGGCCAGAACCAGCGCCGCGTTCGTTCCGGCGGGCTGGCGGTCTGCGCCGGCGCGCGGGCGCATCGCCGGGCCCGCGCCAGAGGAAACCGCGCCGGGCATGGGGGCGGCTGGCGTCATTGCGGTCAGGGTCCTTTCTTGTCGGCGGCAGGAAGCAACCGGGGCGCAGACGATCGCGGCCGGCCGGCGGGGCGCTGCAAATTCGTGCTGAAGCGGCTGTTTAAGGTGAAAGCGGCGTCAGGTCAAGCGGCACGTTTTTAAGAAACTATAACCGTATCAATATGTTAAACAATATTTCCCAATTGCGTCGGCGGGGGAATTCGTCTAGCTTCACGCCTTTCCGACAACCGGTCCCGCATAATCCATGCTGCGCACGCAACTGACTGACGCCCTCAAGGTCGCGATGAAGGCCAAGCAGGAGCGGGCCGTTTCCACCCTTCGCCTGATTCTGGCCGCGCTCAAGGATCGCGATATCGCGGCCCGGGGCAAAGGCAACCTCGACGGCATCACGGACGACGAGATCCGCGGCATGATGCAGAACATGATCCGCCAGCGCCACGATTCGATCGAGCTTTACGAACAGGGCGGGCGGCTCGAACTCGCCCAGCAGGAGGCCGAGGAAATCACGATCATCGAGGGCTTTCTGCCCAAGCAGCTCGGCGATGCCGAGGTCGAGCGTGTCGCCACCGACGCCATCGCCGAACTCGACGCCAAGGGAATCAAGGATATGGGCCGCGTGATGGCGGCGCTCAAGCAGCGCTATGCGGGCCAGATGGATTTTGCCAAGGCGAGCGCGACGGTCAAACGGCTGCTTGGCGCCTGACGGCCAGTTTCGTCGCTACGGCGGCGGCGAGTTATCCCCGTTATTCAGCCTTTTCCTCCGAATTGAGGGATTCTCCCGACTCGGGCGTGGGCTTATGATATGCGGTTGGCCCCAATCGATGGCCCGCATGATCGGAGACCCATAGTGGCTTTCCCGCCCGCTTTCCTCGACGAAATTCGGGAACGGATGACCGTTTCGTCGGTCATCGGCCGGCGGGTACGGCTGGTCCGGGCGGGCCGCGAGTTCAAGGGCCTGTGCCCCTTCCATAACGAGAAGACCCCGTCGTTCACGGTGAATGACGACAAGGGATTTTTTCACTGTTTCGGCTGCGGGG
>JACQAF010000258.1 GCA_016195145.1 Rhodospirillales bacterium | reverse complement strand
GCCGTGGACCAGCGACGACGGGAAAAGCACCAGCATCCCCGGCCGCGGCGCAAGCGAGAACGCATCGGCGTTGAGCAGGTTCATTTCCCGCACCTCGATATCGAACTGGTAGCCGGTCGCCCGCGGATCGAGGAATTCGAGCGCGCCGCAGCCCTTCGGCGCCCGCACGTAGTAGGTGCCGCTGAGATAGCTGTTGGCGTGGGTGTGGTATTTGAGCGCGTCGCCGCGCTCCTGCACGTTGGCCCAGCAGCTGGTCAGAAAGAACTCGACCGGCTTGAAGGCGAATTTCTCGAACCGCGCCGCGATCTGCGCCCGAAAAAACTCGACCAGCGGCGCGAATTCCGGCATCTCGTGCAGGCGGTCGACGGTCTGCGTCTTCGACAGCCGGGTTTCGGCGAGAAGCTCGCCGATCCGTTTTTCCAGCGCCGGGTTGAGGGTCGCCGCGGCCGGGAACAGGCCGACGGAAATCACGGTCGGGAAAACGGTTATTTCCTGCGTCGCTTCCGGCATCGGTTTCTTCCCCCTGGCCCCCAACAATGCGCCCAAACGCCGGCAGACATGGCATATGCCGCCGGCCCGAGCAACCGCTTGCCGCGACGCCGGCCCCGGCGGTAGGGTGCGTCATGACCGCGAACCGGCATAAGCTCGCGATGCACGACCTCGGCGGGGTCGCGCCCTTCGCCGACCGGCCGATCGACCGCCGCGAGCACGCGCTCAGCCATTTCGACAAGTCGGTCGACGCGCTGATGTACCTGCTGTCGCACCCGTCGCGCCGGCTGATCCGGGTCGACGAGCTGCGCCGGGCCATCGAATCGCTGCCGGCGGCCAAGTATCACGGCCTGTCCTATTACGAGAAATGGCTGCAGGCGATGCACGACCTGCTGGTCGAAAAGGGCGTGCTGGGCAAGGACGAGATCGCCGCCAGGCTCGCCGCCTTGCGGGCGGCGGGAGCCAAGCCATGACCCCGGCGGCCAGTGCCCGCTTCCGCCCCGGCGACCGCGTGCGGGTGCGCGACGCCTGGCCCGAGGAAGGCGGACGGCGCGTCCATATCCGCACCCCCCATTTCGTGCGCGGCCGCGTCGGCGAGGTCGAGCGCGTGCTCGGCGCCTTCGCCAACCCCGAAGACCTCGCCTTCGGCAAGCCGGGCCTGCCGCCCCAGCCGCTCTATCATGTCCGTTTCAGCCAGCCCGAGCTGTGGCCCGGCGGCGGCCGAACCGACACGCTGACCGTCGATATCTACGAATCGTGGCTCGAAGCCCCGCGCTAGGAGACCCGCCGATGGCCGGACACCACCACGACCATATCCACGCCGGCGATCCGCATGCCCCCGTCGCCGAGCACGGGCCGTCCCCCGAATACCTGTTGCTCGAACGCGCGGTGCGCGAATTGCTGGTCGCCAAGGGCGTGTTTGCCGCCGACGACATGCGCCGGCAGATCGACCTCACCGATTCGCGCAACCCGGCGATGGGGGCGAAGCTGGTCGCCCGCGCCTGGACCGATCCGGCGTTCAGGAAGAAACTGCTCGCCGAGCCCAAAGCGGCGGCGGGCGAGATGGGGATCGACGTCAGCAACACGCCCGAGCTGATCGTGCTCGAGAACACGCCGACGCGCCATCACCTCGTCGTCTGCACGCTGTGCTCGTGCTATCCCAAGGCGATCCTCGGCATTCCGCCCGCCTGGTACAAGAGCGCCGCCTATCGCGCCCGCGCGGTCAAGGACCCGCGCGGCGTGCTGGCCGAGTTCGGCACCGCCCTGCCGCCCGAGATCGAGCTGCGCGTGGTGGACTCGACCGCCGATCTCCGCTATCTCGTGCTGCCCCGCCGCCCGGCGGGGACCGACGGGCTAGACGAAGCGGCGCTCGCCGCACTCGTCACCCGCGACAGCATGATCGGCGTCTCGCACCCGCTGTCGCCCGCCTGAAGGTCCGATCAAGAGTCCGCCAGCAGGAAAGAGCCCGCCGCACGTGATCCCGCGTTACACCCGCCCCGAGATGGGCGCCATCTGGGCGCCGGAAAACCGTTTCCGCATCTGGTTCGAGATCGAGGCCCATGCCTGCGACGCGCAGGCGGCCCTCGGCGTCATTCCCAAATCGGCGGCGCGTGCCGTATGGAAGCGCGGCAAGTTCGAGATCGCCCGCATCGACGCGATCGAGCGCGAGACGAAGCACGACGTCATCGCTTTCCTGACCAACCTTGCCGAGCATATCGGCCCGCCGGCGCGCTTCGTCCACCAGGGCATGACGTCGTCGGACGTGCTCGACACCTGCCTCGCCGTGCAGCTCGCCCAGGCCGCCGACCTGCTGATCGCCGGCCTCGACCGCACCCTCGTTGCGCTCAAGAAACGCGCCTTCGAACACAAGATGACGCCGTGCGTCGGGCGCAGCCACGGCATCCACGCCGAGCCGACGACCTTCGGCCTCAAGCTCGCCCGCTTCTACGCCGAGTTCGCGCGCAATCGCGAGCGTCTGGTTGCGGCGCGGCGCGAGATCGCCACCTGCGCGATATCCGGCGCGGTCGGCACTTTCGCCAATATCGACCCGCAGGTCGAGGCGCATGTGGCGAAAAAGCTCGGCCTCGTCCCCGAGCCGATCTCGAGCCAGGTCATCCCGCGCGACCGCCATGCGGCGTTTTTTGCGGCGCTCGGCGTCGCCGCCGCGTCAGTCGAGAACGTCGCCGTCGAGATCCGCCATTTGCAGCGTACCGAGCTGCGCGAGGCGGAGGAGTATTTCAGCCCCGGTCAGAAGGGCTCTTCGGCGATGCCTCACAAGCGCAATCCGGTGCTGTCGGAAAACCTCGTCGGTCTGGCGCGCGTCGTCCGCGCGGCGGTGACGCCGGCGCTGGAGAACGTCGCCCTGTGGCACGAACGCGATATTTCGCATTCGGCGGTCGAGCGTATCTTCGCGCCCGACGCCACCATCGCGCTCGATTTCGCGCTCGCCCGCCTCGCCGGCATGATCGAAAAGCTGGTGGTTTATCCCGAGAACATGCGCGCCAATCTCGACCGCCTCGGCGGCCTCGTCCATTCGCAGCGCGTGCTGCTCGCCCTCACCCAGGCCGGGATGAGCCGCGAAGACGCCTATGGCGCGGTCCAGCGCCATGCGATGGAGACCTGGCGCAAGGGCGGCAGCTTTCTCGCCCGCCTTCAGGCCGACAAGACCGTGGCCCGTCATGTCGCGCCGAAGGCGCTCGCCGGGCTATTCGACCTCGGCCACCATTTCAGGCAGGTCGGTACGATCTTTCGGCGGGTATTCGCAAGATCCCCGCGCCGCGCCGTTGTTATTTAGTGCGTCGTGTATGGTTTGAGTGT
>JACQAF010000257.1 GCA_016195145.1 Rhodospirillales bacterium | reverse complement strand
GAGGCCGGAGCGGTATTGGTTCTGCCGCGCGGCGTCGGGCTGGCCGAAGGGATGCGTTTCGCCCGCGACCGGCGGGGCTGGATCGCCAGCCGGCTTGCCGCCCTGCCGCCGCGTATTGCCTTTGCCCCCGGCGTCGTAATTTCATGCGCCGGCACGCCCCTGACCATTCGCCACGCTCCGGCGGCGCGCGGGCCGGTTCGACGCGAAGGCGACGATCTTGTCGTCGGCGGGCAGGACGCCCATCTCGCCCGCCGGGTGCGGGACTGGCTGAAGGCCGAGGCGCGCACGACGCTGGCGGCCCGCTCGCATGCCTTCGCCGCGCGGCTCGGGGCGCGGGTACGGGCCCTTCGCCTAGCCGACCCCAAGAGCCGCTGGGGGAGCTGTTCGGCGGACGGCAATCTTTCCTATTCGTGGCGGCTGATTCTGGCCCCGCCGACGGTCATGGATTATGTCGTGGCCCATGAGGTTGCGCATCTCGCCGAGCTCAACCACGGGCCGCGATTCTGGCGTCTCGTCGCCGATCTGGTCGGGGATATCGACGGCCCGCGCGCCTGGCTGCGCCGATCCGGCGCGTCGCTGCTGCGGTATGGTTGAAAACCGCACCCCAAACTCTCGCTTTGGGCGTCCTCCTGTGCCATAATCCCGCCCGCTCACCGGTCCCGATCTGGGTCTTGCCCGCCCTCGCACAGAATCATCCTTGTCGTCCGATCCCTCCTTGCCGCCGGCGGCGGCGCATACGAGCGCGCCGGTCGGACTGATCGCGTTGCTTACCGGCATCGTCCTTGTCGGGATATTGTCGACCTCGCTCTACATTCCTTCGCTGCCCTCGCTGGCCACAGCCCTTGACGCCGATCCCAGCGCGGTCAAGCTGACCATGACCGCCTTCCTGATCGCTTTCGCCGTGGCGCAGCTGATCTACGGTCCGGCTTCCGACCGGTTCGGGCGCCGCCCGGTGCTGATCACGGGGTTGATCATTTACCTCATCGGCACCACCGCCTGCGCCTTTGCGCCGACGATCGAGGCGCTGATCGTCGGGCGCGTCATTCAGGGATTCGGCGCCTGCGCCGGCAACGCCATCCCGCGCGCGGTCGTGCGCGACCGCTTCGATCCGCCGGAAGGCGCGCGCGTTATCGCCTTTCTCAGCATGGCGGTCGCCATCGGTCCGGCTGCCGGCCCGATCATGGGCGGTTTTCTCGAAGTCTGGTTCGGCTGGCGCGCCGGCTTTTTCTTCCTGACTGCTTTGAGCGGCACGATCCTGATCGTCGTGTGGTTCAGCCTTGTCGAAAGCCTGCGCCAGGTAAACCCGCACGCCACCGCGCCATCGCACATCGTCCGCAATTACGCGCTGCTTCTCGGCGACCGGTCTTATGTCGGTCACATGCTGGTCGTCGGGTTTCTGTTCTGGGGGGTGTTCGCTTACAGCACCGGCCTGCCATTCGTGATGATCGATCTGCTCGGCGTGCCGCCCGCGCGCTTTGGGTTCGTTTTTGTTTTCACCGTGGCGGGCATGCTGATCGGTTCGGCCATCGCCGCGCGCATCAGCCGGCGCGTCGGCGGCAATCGCATGATGGCCATCGGATCGCTGATGCTATTCGCCGGCGGCGCCGCAATGTTGGCCCTGGCGGCGACGGGCCGGGTCAGTATCCCCGCCATCGTACTGCCGATGGCGCTCTATATGCTTGGTTTCGGCATCGCCCTGCCTAATGCGATCAGCGGGGCGATGGCGCCGTTCCCCGCCGTCGCCGGGGCCGCCGCCGCGTTGATGGGCTTCGTGCAGATGGTGCTGGCGGCGCTGGGCAGCGCCTTTGTCGCCGGTTTCTACAACGGTACTGCCGTGCCGATGGCGGCAGGGGTCTGCATCGCCGGCATCCTCGGCCTTGCGTCCTGGATAGTCTTCGTCCGTCCCCGACGCGCCTGACGATGACCGGGCTTACGGCAGCTGGCGCGGCCCTTCGGGGCGGTTGTCGGGGTCGAGCGGCGTCTGGTTGGCCGGCCGCGGATTGACCCCGCCCGGCGGGCGCGGCCGCGCGTCCCCGGCCGGCGCAGCCGTACCGCCAAAGATCGAATCGAGCAGCCGGTCGAGCGCCCCCGAACTGCCGGTCGCCGGATCGGCGGCGGCGAGCGGAACCGGGGCCACGTTAAGCGGCCGGGCCGGCAGGCCGCGATGCGCTTCGAGCATGAAGGCCCGCCACAGCCGGGCAGACAGGCTGCCGCCGGTGACGCGGTCCATTGGCTGATCGTTGTCGTTGCCAAGCCAGACGCCGGCGACGTAATCGGCCGTGTAGCCGATGAACCACGCATCGCGGAAATCCTGGCTCGTGCCCGTTTTGCCGGCAGCCGGCCGGTCGAGCGTCGCCGCCCGGCCGGTGCCGCCGGCAATCACCGCCGTCAGCATGTCGTTCATCGCCGCAAGCGCGCCGCCCTGGATCACGCGGCCCGGCCCGGAGCCGGCGCGGCGATAGATGACGTTCCCCGCCGTGTCGCGGATCTCGGTGATCGCATAGGGGAGCACGCCGTTGCCGCCATTGGCGAACGGCGCATAGGCTGCCGTGAGCTCGAGCAGGTTGACCTCGCTCGCCCCCAGCGCCAGCGGCAGCTCGCGGCGCAATTCGGACGTGACGCCGAGGCGGCGCGCATCGGCGATCACGCGGTCAATGCCAGCGCGCTGGGCGGCGCGCACTGTCGCGGTATTGACCGAGCGGGCAAGCGCCTCGCGCAGCGTAATCTCGCCGCGCTGACCGGAATCGTAGTTGCGCGGCGACCAGTCGCCGACCGTGACCGGCGCGTCCGAAATCCGGTCGTCGGGCCGCATGCCCGCCTCGACCGCGGCGAGATAGACGAACGGCTTGAACGCCGAACCGGGCTGGCGCTGGGCGTTGACCGCGCGGTTGAACTGGCTCTCTCCATAATCGCGGCCGCCGATCATGGCGCGCACCGCGCCGTCGGGCGACAGCGCGATCAGCGCCGCCTGGCCGACGCCGCTGCGCGCGCTTTCACGGTCGAGCAGGGCGGCGACCGCCGTTTCGGCGCTGCGCTGCAAATGCGAATCGAGGGTGGTGACGATCACCAGATCGCGGTCGATATAGCCGACATAGCCGGGCACCTGATCGAGCAGCCAGTCGGCGAAATAACGCGCCCCGCGCCCCGCCGCCGGCAAGCCGGCAAGCCGCAGCGGTTCGCGCGAGGCGGCGACCGCCTGCTGCGCGTTCATATACCCGGCCTCGACCATGTTGGTCAGCACGTCGCGCGCCCGCGCCTTGGCGCGTTCGAGATCGGCGGTCGGCGCATAGCGCGACGGCGCCTTGAGAAGACCGGCAATGATCGCCGCCTCGTGGCGCGACAATTGGCGCACCGATTTGCCGAAATAGCGCTGCGCCGCCGCCTCGACCCCGTATGTGCCGGCGCCGAGATAGACGCGGTTGAGATAGATGGTGAGGATCTGGTCCTTGGTGAATTTCCGCTCGAGCCAGAAGGCAAGCAGGGTTTCCTGGATCTTGCGCCAGAACGTGCGCTCCGACGACAGATAGACGTTCTTCGCCAGCTGCTGGGTGATCGTGCTGCCGCCCTGAACGACGCGCCCCGCGCGCAGGTTGGTCGCGGCGGCGCGCGCCAGGCCGACCGGATCGATGCCGTAATGGCTGTAGAAGCGGCGATCCTCGGTCGCCAGCACCGCCTGCGGCAGCCAGGGCGGCATGTCCTTGAGATCGACCGCGCCGCCATAGAGATCGCCATAGGTCGCGACGGTCTGGCCGTCGGCGGCGACGAAGGTCAGGCTCGGCCGCCGGTTAAAATTGTTGATGTTGCTAAGGTCGGGAAGGCTGAGCGCCACCCAGGCGACGAGCGCGCCCAGCGCCACGATCTCCCAGATGCCGAGGATCAGAACCCATTTGAGGATAGTGCGTCCCCAGCGGCGCGGCCGGCCGGCCTTGCGCCGCCCCACGGGGCCGCCGGCCTGGGTATCGTCCGCATCGTCGCGGGACTTGTCCTTGCGTTTCGAATCGTCTTTCGCCACCCCGGCTCTTTAGCACCGGAATGCGGCGGGAGCTAGGCGCAGCTTGGGCCGCCCTGAAATGTCACACGTCAATACTGGTCAGCCGACGACGCTTGCGGCACACTGATCATAAGGAAACTCCATCATGTCGCCCCCGGAATTGTCGAGCGCACTTATCGCTGCCGTACAGGCCTTACAGAGCGGCAATTTTGCCCATACCGAGGCCTTATGCCGCGCGGCATTAGTCGGCGACCCCCGGCAGCCCGCCACGCTTCATATGCTTGCTCTAGCGCTAACCCAGCTCGGACGGCGCGACGAGGCGCTGGAATATTTTTGCGCCGCGGCCGACCTCGCACCCCAGGACTCGCAGATTCATTTCAATCATGGATTAGTTTTGCAATCCGCCGGCGAGACCGCCGCCGCAGTGGCCGCGTTTCGTCGAGCCATTCGGATCAATCCCCGCCATGCCGGCGCCAATGAGGGCCTTGCCATTATCCTTCAGCAACAGGGGCGTGGCGGGGAAGCGATCGAGGCCTTGCAAGCCGTCATTGCGGCCCATCCGGGCCGTGCGTCGGCCCACGCCAATCTTGCCTGGGCGCTCGCCAAGACAGGGAAGCTACGGCAGGCGGCCGATTCTTTTTGCCGTGCGATAGCTGCCGAACCGGCGGTAGCCGAGTTTCGCGCCGGCCTTGCGATTATACTGTTCGATCTTGGCGACCACGCGGGTGCACTTGCTGCCTGCGATGCCTGTCTTGTCCGTCAGCCCGGCCATGCGCGAGCGATCGCGATTAAGGCGCTGGTGCTCGACGAGCGCGGCGAGCGCGAGACGGCGCGGCAGCTGATCGATTTCGACCGTCTGCTGTGGCGCAAGCATTGGGAGCCGCCGCCGGATGGCGTCAATCTCAGCACGTTCAATGCCGCCGTCGTCAACCACGTCCTTGCTCACCCAACCCTTCGGCGCGACAGGTCTGACAAGACGACGCGCCACGGTAGCCAAACCGACGAACTCTTGGCCGAGCCAAAAGGGCCGCTTGTTACGCTCGAATCAATGATTTACACGGCGATCGACGCGTATTGCCGCGCGATGCCGACCGATCCTTCTCACCCTTTCCTTGCAGCACGGCCGCTACGCTGGACCCTGCGCACCTGGGCGACTGTGCTGGGGCACCAGGGCCACCAGAACCCGCATCATCATCCCGGCGGCTGGTTGAGCGGGGTCTACTACGTCAAACTTCCAACGGTCGTTACCACACCTGGCGACCCTGCCGGTTGGATCGAGTTCGGCCGGCCGGATCCGCGGTTTCGCTATTCGTTCGAGCCCGAAATACGATTGATCCAGCCAGAAGAAGGATTAATGCTCCTTTTCCCATCGTATTTTTGGCACCGCACGATTCCGTTCGAAAGCGACGAAGTGCGCATCTCGGTTGCTTTCGACGTCATTCCAGCCGCATAGCACCGGCTGTGCGGCCGGCTTCTATACGTCCAGATTCGCCACCTTGAGGGCGTTGTTCTGGATAAAGTCGCGGCGCGGCTCGACCACGTCGCCCATTAGCGTCTCGAAGATGCCATTGGCCTCCGACACGTCGTTGACCTTCACCTGCAACAGATGCCGCGCCTCGGGATCGAGGGTCGTCTGCCAGAGCTGCTCGGGGTTCATCTCGCCAAGCCCCTTATAGCGCTGGATCGTCACGCCCTTCTTGCCGATCTCGAGCACCGCATCGATCAGCTTGGTCGGGCCGGTGATCTCGATCTTGCTGTCCTTGGCGTCGAGCCGCGCGAAGCGGCCGTAAACCCTCTGGAACTCGCCCGCCGTTTCGACCAGCCGGCGCGCCTCGACCGAGTTGATCACCACCTGGTCGATGACGCAGCGATCGATTTCGCCGCGCCGTCGGCGCTCGAGCACCAAACCGCCCTTGGCCGCAGCGCCCGTCCAGCCGCGCTCGGTCTCGGGCGCCAGCGCGTTGAGCCGCTTGGCCAGCACCTCGGCCACCGCAGCCGCCTTGGCCGGGTCGGCGACCAGCTCGGGATCGAGGGCGCCGAGAATCGCCGCCTGCTCGACCGCATCGCGGCTGCCGACGCGCCGGGCCAGCGGGGTGATCAGCGCCTTGGCGGCGCGCGCCTTTTCGACCAGCGTGCGCAGATCGGCCCCGGCGCGCTGCGAGCCGTCGGAACCGATCATGAGCACCATGCCCTCGATGCCGCCCGAAATGAGATAATCCTCGAGCGCGCGTTCGTCCTTGAGATAAACCTCCGAATTACCGCGCTTGGCGCGATAGAGCGGGGGCTGGGCGATATAGATATAGCCGGCGTCGATCAGCGCCTTCATCTGGCGATAAAAAAATGTCAGCAGCAGCGTGCGGATATGCGCACCGTCGACGTCGGCGTCGGCCATCAGGATGATCTTGTGATAGCGCGCCTTGGCGACGTCGAATTCCTCGCCGATGCTGGTGCCGATGGCGGTGACCAGCGTGCCGATCTCGGCCGAGGACAGCATCTTGTCGATGCGCGCCCGCTCGACATTGAGGATCTTGCCGCGGATGGGCAGGATCGCCTGGTTGGCGCGGTGGCGGCCCTGCTTGGCCGAACCGCCGGCCGAATCGCCCTCGACGATGAACAGCTCCGACTTGGCCGGGTCCTTTTCCTGGCAATCGGCGAGCTTGCCGGGAAGCGAGGCCATGTCGAGCGCGCCCTTGCGGCGGGTCAGCTCGCGCGCCTTGCGCGCCGCCTCGCGGGCCGCCGCCGCCTCGACCACCTTGCCGATAATGCGCTTGGCGTCGGCCGGATGCTCCTCGAACCATTGCTGGAGGCGGTCGCCGCTGACCGTCTCGACGATCGGGCGCACTTCCGAAGACACCAGCTTGTCCTTGGTCTGGGACGAGAATTTGGGATCCGGCACCTTGACCGAGAGGACGCAAGTGAGCCCCTCGCGCGCGTCCTCGCCCGACAGCGCCACCCTCTCCTTCTTGGCGATGCCCGATTCGGTGGCGTAGTTGTTGATCGTCCGGGTCAGCGCCGCGCGGAAACCCTGGAGATGCGTGCCGCCGTCCTTCTGCGGGATGTTGTTGGTGAAGCATAGCATCGTCTCGTGATAGGCATCGGTCCATTCCATCGAGATTTCGACGGTGACGCCGTCACGCTCGCCGGCGACCGAAATCGGCGGGTGGAGGGCCGTCTTCGAGCGATCGAGATATTTGACGAACGCCTCGATGCCGCCCTCATAGCGCAATTCGACCGTGCGCGAATCGACGCCGCGCGCGTCGGTGAGCACCAGCTTGACGCCCGAGTTGAGAAAGGCGAGCTCGCGCAAGCGATGTTCCAGCGTATCGAAATCGAAATCGGTCTTGGTGAAGGTTTTCTTGGAGGGCTGGAAGCGCACCTCGGTTCCGGTGCGCTTGCCGCTCTCGACCACCGCCCTGAGCGGCGCCGCCGGCTCGCCGTGGCGGAACTGCATGTGATGTTCCTTGCCGCCGCGCCAAACGCGCAGGTCGAGCGTTTCCGACAGCGCGTTGACCACCGACACGCCGACCCCGTGCAGGCCGCCCGAAACCTTGTACGAATTCTGGTCGAACTTACCGCCGGCGTGGAGCTGGGTCATGATGACCTCGGCCGCCGAGACGCCTTCTTCCTTGTGAATCTCGGTCGGAATGCCGCGGCCGTTATCGGCCACCGTCACCGAGCCGTCGGCGTTCAGCGTCACCTGCACCTCGGTGCAGTAACCGGCGAGCGCCTCGTCGATCGAATTGTCGACCACCTCGTAGACCATGTGATGGAGGCCGGAGCCGTCGTCGGTATCGCCGATATACATGCCCGGGCGCTTGCGCACCGCGTCGAGGCCGCGCAGGACCTTGATCGATTCGGCGCCGTATTCTTCGGCCCCTTGCGTGGGATCGAGGCGGTCAGCGGATTTTTCGGCCGGCTTGTTCATCGTGGCGTCACCGTTGCGTCGAGTACCTTGAAAAAACGGGCCCGTCCGGCGAGCCCGGCGAATAATTCGTCGTCGGTGCCGGTCAGCCAGGCCTGGGCGCGAAGCGCCGAAATTTCGTCGAACAGCGCCATGCGCCGCGCGCCGTCGAGATGGGCGACCACCTCGTCGAGCAGCAGCAAGGGCGGCGCCCCGCGCTCGGCCGCCAACTCGCGCGCCAGCGCCAGCAGCACCGATAAAAGCAGCGCCTTTTGTTCGCCGGTCGAACATTGCGCCGCCGGCACGCCGCGCGCCGCATAGACGGCGAGAAGATCGGCGCGATGCGGCCCGGTCGCGGCCCCGCCCTGGGCCATGTCGTGGGCGCGCGACGCGGCGAGAGCCGCGCGCATCCGGTCCTCGACGGCGAGCGCCGGGCTCCCGGCGAGCCAGCCCTCGACCTCGCCCTTGAGCGTAAGGTGGACGCTGGGGAACGGCCCCACGCCCGCGCCCGCCGCGCGGTCGAGCCGGGCGACGGTCGCAATCCGCGCCGCCGCAACCGCGACGCCGTGACGGGCCATGCTGTCCTCGAGCGCCGCAAGCCATGCCGGGTCGTCGATCCCCTCGGCGAGCAGGCGGGCGCGCTCGCGCAGCGCGTATTCATAGGCGGCGACCCGGCCGACATGCTCGGAATCGAAACCGTAGACCAGCCGATCGAGAAACCGCCGGCGGGCCGACGAGCCGTCCATGAACAGCCGGTCCATGTCGGGCGTCAGCCAGACAACGCTCAGCCGTTCGCCGAGCTCCTTCTGGCCGCGCACGGCCACGCCGTCGATGCGCAGAATGCGGCGATCGCCGCCGTTTTCGCCGTCGCCCGTGCGGCCGATGCCGATCGTCGCCCGGCCAGACGGCGAATCGAGCACTGCCGCCGCTGTCCACGGCCCGGCCGCAGCGCCATCGGGCGACCGGCGATCGATCTCGGCCAGCCGCGCGCGGCGCAGGCCGCGCCCCGGCGAGAGGAACGACAGCGCCTCAAGCAGATTGGTCTTGCCGGCGCCGTTGGGGCCGGTCAGCACGACCGGCGCTGCCTCGACCTCGAGACGCAGGCGGGCATAACAGCGGAAATCGTTGAGCGTCAGGCGAGTGACGGCGGTGCGTAAGCCCCCCGCCCGCGCGGGCGCAGGCGACGTCTCGACCGGGCGAACGGGCGACAGGCGATTCATCGCAGCGACGACACGCTCCTCCCTCGCAACTCAGACCCGCATCGGCATGAGCACGTAAAGCGCGCTCTGATCGGCGGTGTCCTGGATGATGGTCGGCGATGCCGCATCGGCCATGGTGAAACGCGCGCCCTCGCCTTCGATCTGCTGGGCGATATCGAGAAGATAGCGCGAATTGAATCCGATCTCGATCGGTGCCGCGGTATAACGCGCCTCGATTTCCTCGGTAGCGCTGCCCGCATCCGGGCTGTTCGCCGAGAGGGTAAGCTGCCCCTTGCCCAGCGACAGCTTCACGGCGCGCGATTTCTCGGTCGAGATGGTGGCCACGCGGTCGACCGCGGCGGCGAAGGTCTTGCAGTCGACTTCCAGAATCTTGTCATTGCCGGCCGGGATCACCCGCTCGTAATCGGGGAAAGTGCCGTCGATCAGTTTCGAGGTCAGCACGGCGTCGTCGAAGGCGAAGCGCACGCGGGTATCGGAAAGCGACACGTTGATCGCGCCGGCGGTCTCCTCGATCAGCTTGCGCACCTCCATCACCGCCTTGCGCGGCAGGATGACGCCAGGGATGTTTTCGGCCCCGGCGGGCAGCGGCATTTCGACCCGCGCCAAGCGATGACCGTCGGTCGCCACGGCGCGCAGCACCTTGACGCCGTTCGATTCCGCAGCGTGCATGTAGATGCCGTTGAGGTAATAGCGGGTTTCCTCGGTCGAGATGGCGAAGCGCGTGCGATCGACAAGCCCGCGCAGCTCCGCCGCCGCCAGATCGAAGCTGTGCGGCAGGTCGCCGCCGCTCATCTTGGGGAAATCCTCGGCCGGCAGCACGGCGAGGGTGAAGGCCGAACGCCCGGCGCGGATCCCCACCTGGCCGCCGCCCTTGGCCGCATCGTTATCGATGCCGATCTGGCTGCCCTCGGGCAGCTTGCGCACGATATCGTACAGCGTGTGCGCCTGAACCGTCGTCGCCCCGGCCTTGGTCACTTCGGCCGGCACGCTTTCGACGAAGGCGAGGTCCATATCGGTCGCGGTCAGCGAAAGACGGCCTTCCTTGCCTTTGGCGGCGGTCGCCTCGATCAGCACATTGGCGAGGATCGGGATGGTATTCCGCCGTTCGACAACGCTCTGGACATGGGCAAGAGCCTTGAGGAGTGCGGCGCGTTCGATGGTCAGTTTCATGGCGCAATTCTGGTCGCGTCCCTTGGTTCTGGCAGGCCCGCTTGGATGGCGGATTGAAGCCTCCCGGCAAGCCCCCGGACCCCCCGGAAACCGCCCCCTAGCGCGGCCGCCGCCGGACGCATGGCGGGCGACTTTTTGCGAGGGGCGTCAGTATATCAGAAGGGTTTGAAACAAAAACGGTTTTGCGCGATTTTCCGGATAAAATCCGGGCCTGATTTCAAGCCCTTGCCGAGGCCTTGCGCGGGCCTTTGGCGAAGATCGTTTCGAGGACGATTTCGACTGCGCGGCGCATGGTCGGAAACTCCATCGAGGCGAGCCCCATAAGGCCCGATTCGCCAACCCCGACGGAAAGTTTCGCCGCCGCCTCGGCGCGCAAATGAGGCAGATGGACGAAGCCGCACGGGACCCGGCGCGGCGTCAGCGCGAGCCAGCGATACATCGCCGCATTGCATAGATACGTCCCGGCCGAGTTCGACAGCCGCGCCGGAATGCCGCGATCGAGCAGCGCCCGCTGGATCGCCGGCAGGTCGAGCCGGGCGCGTAGGGCGGGCGGGCCGCCGGGGGCTAGCGGCCGTTCGACGATCCGCGCGCCGTCGTTGTCGGGCGCATCGAAGGCGGCAAGATTGACCGCGATGCGTTCGAGCCGGATCACCGGTTCGCCGGCGGCAAGGCCGAGCGCCACTACGGCGAGCGGCGCGATCTCGGCCAGAATCCCGGCTAGCGCCGCATCGAGGCGGGCCAGCGACACCGGTAGGATGCGCCCGACGACCAGCCGCCCGGCGGGCGGGGCGACGGGAACGAATGGCGGATTTGGGGCGGCGCGGCATCGCGGGCGCGGCCCCGGCGGCGGCCTTAGGCCTCGAGCATCCGGCGCAGAAGCTCGACGTCTTCGGCGAAGCTGTGATCGCTGGAGCGCAGCTCCTCGATCTTGCGTACCGCGTGCATCACCGTCGTATGGTCGCGCCCGCCGAACTTGCGGCCGATTTCAGGCAGCGAACGGGTGGTCAGCTGCTTGGCGAGATACATCGCCACCTGTCGCGGTCGGGCCACCGCCCGCGCCCGGCGCGGGGAATGCATATCGGCGAGGCGGATCGAAAAATGCTCGGCGACGCGTTTCTGGATCTCTTCGATCGTCACCCGGCGGTCGCTCGAGCGCAGCAGGTCGTGAAGAACTTCCTGCGCGCTTTCGAGCGTGATCGGCCGGCCGACGAGCTGGGCGTGCGCGGCGATGCGGTTGAGCGAGCCTTCGAGTTCGCGCACGTTCGAGGTGATCTTGTGGGCGAGGAATTCGAGAACCTTCGGCGGTATCGCCGCGCCCAGACGCTCGGCCTTGTTCTGCAGGATGCCGAGGCGCAGCTCATAAGTCGTCGGGTGGATGTCGGCGACCAGGCCCCAGCCGAGGCGCGAGCGCACCCGGTCCTCGATGCCTTCGAGGTCGGACGGGCTCTTGTCGGCCGACAGAATGATCTGCCGGTTCTGGTCGATCAGGGCGTTGAAGGTGTGGAAGAATTCTTCCTGGGTCGAATCCTTGCCGCTGATGAACTGCACGTCGTCGATCATCAGCACGTCGACCGAGCGGAACTGCTCCTTGAACGACATCATGTCCTTGAAACGCAGCGCCCGGATGAACTGGTACATGAATTTTTCGGCCGACAGATAGACCACTTTGCGCTGCGGATGACGCTTGCGGATATGCCAGGCGATGGCGTGCATCAGGTGGGTCTTGCCGAGCCCGACCCCGCCATAGAGAAACAGCGGGTTGAAGGGGACTTTCGCCTCCTCGGCGACGCGGCGGGCGGCGGCGGTGGCGAATTCGTTCGGCTTACCGATGACGAAATTCTCGAAGGTAAAGCGCGGATCGAGCGGCGCGCCGAAATCCTCGGTTTCCTCGCCCGGGCCGCGGGCGGCGGGAACGGCGAAGGATTTCGTCGGCCGGTATCCATCGATGCGCACCGCATTGGCGCGCCCAAGCTCGCTCTGCAAGGCCGGCTCGCGCGCTGGCGCGGCGGTCGTCTGGACGACGATCTCGACGCTGCGCACGGTATTGTTTTCGCCCCGCCATAAGGCGCATAAGCGGTCGGTATAATGGGACCGCACCCAGTCCTGCATGAATCGGGTCGGCACCGCCACCTTGACCGCGCCGTCGGCGATCGAAACCAAGGTCAACGGCTTGAGCCAGCTCTTGAACTGCGCCTCGCCGAACTCGGTCTTGAGGCGCGCCCGCACACGGGCCCATTGCGCATCGATTGCCGATGGGATCTCGTTGGTGCGCACGGCCCTACTCCTGGGCCCACGGCAGACCAGCCGCTTTCCAGCCGGCAACGCCACCGCGATGCTTGGCCGGGTCATGGGGTCCTTCGAAGCCGCCGGCAAGATTGTAGCAATGTCGGTATCCCTGCGCGGTCATTGCCACGGCTGCCGCCTTCGAGCGCCCGCCGGAGCGGCAGAGAAAGATTACCGGCTCGTCCGGACCCACCTGCGCGCGCCCCAGATCGGCGGCGAATTGCGGGTTAGGCGCCATAGGGGCCCCAACCGTGCCGGACCAGCTCTGCCACGGCACGCAAACGACGCGCTTGCCAAGAGAAGACAGATCGGGCAACCCGACAAACGTCCACTCGGCCGGAGACCGGCAATCGACGAGTATGGCGGCGGGTTCGCGGCGCAAAAGATTCCACGCCTCTTGCGGCGACAGATCGCCGGCATATGCGCCCGTCGCCGGTGCATCCACTGCTGCCGGATTGGCGCGAGAACCGCTGGATTGAAGATTGTTCATGTCGGGACGCGGCATTGCTTTTTCATAATCCTCGCGCCTGAAATTCTTCCTGCTTCTCTGTTCCGTCCCGGACTTCGATCGAATTCGCGTCAGTCAGCCGCCGGATTTAGGAAACCGAATCTCGTGCGAACGCCCAAAATCGGGCTGGTTCGTTTGCCGTCCGAAATTGCCGAAGCTCGATTTGCTAAATCTGGAATTCGAACACCAAGACATCGGCCGAATTTTTTTGAGTTGCCCCCCCAGCCGACCTTGGCGACTCTAGTCGTCGTTTCCGCCGGGCGCAATACGATCGATGCGGGAATGCAAAATTTTTTCACTTGCGTGTCAAAAATATGGCGGCTGCCACGGAAAAATTTTCCGCGTCATGATTCAATTGGCAAATTTTTCGGAAAATTCAAAATAGTTTTGGAGCAAAACGGAACGCATTCCGCCGCGTCTTGCTATATTGCGGCGACGAAACGCAAAATCTTGTGTGTTAGCGCGTCAGAGCGCCTTGATGCGCGCCGATAGCCGGGACAGCTTGCGGGCGACCGTGTTCTTGAGGACCGTGCCCAGGCCGACGCTGCTCATCAGCACCGGCTGCGCTTCCTTGAGCGCCGCTTGTGCCGCAGCCTTGTTGCCGGCGGTGATCGCCGTTTCGACTTTTTTCACATAGCTGCGGTAGCGCGAGGTGCGCGTCTGGTTGATCGCCTTGCGCTTGAGCGCCTGGCGCGCCTTTTTCTTTGCCGATTCGGTTTTGGCCATGATGAACCTGTCTTCAATCTCGATCGTTCGTGCGGGAAGGCGGGCGTTATAGCCCTCGGCCGCGGGCGCGTCAACGCCCGCGCCGGCTGGCCGCCCCCGGCCGCCCGGATATCCTGGTTAACGGTGTTTAAACTGCGGCTGGCGTTTCTCGGCGAACGCCGCCATGCCCTCTTTCTGGTCTTCGGTGGCGAAGGTCGAATGGAACAGCCGACGCTCGAACCGCACGCCCTCGGCCAGCGTCGTTTCATAGGCCCGGTTGACCGCCTCTTTGGCGATCATGACGATCGGGCGCGACATATCGGCGATCTTGACCGCGGTTTTAAGCGCTTCCTCGATCAGATCCGCCGCCGGTACGATCCGGCTGACGAGGCCGGCGCGTTCGGCCTCGGCGGCGTCCATCATCCGGCCCGTGAGGCACATTTCCATCGCTTTCGATTTGCCGACGAAGCGGGTCAGGCGCTGCGTGCCGCCAGAACCGGGAATGGTGCCGAGCGTGATTTCCGGCTGGCCGAACTTGGCCGTATCGGCGGCAATGATGAAATCGCACATCATCGCCACCTCGCACCCCCCGCCCAGCGCATAGCCCGCTACGGCGGCGATGATCGGCTTGCGGCAGGTGGTAATCCGTTCCCATCCGTTGGTGATGAAGTCCTTGAGATAGGCATCCATATAACTCTGGTCCTTCATCTCCTTGATGTCGGCGCCGGCCGCAAATGCCTTTTCGCTGCCGGTCAGGACCATGGCGCCGATATTGTCATCGGCCTCGAACGCATCCAGCGCCTGACCGAGTTCGGCGATCAGGCCGGCCGACAGGGCGTTGAGGGCCTTCGGCCGATTGAGGCGGATGAGGCCGACCCGGCCTTTGGTTTCCACCAGGATGTTCTGGTACGCCATGTTTGTTCTCCAGCAATTATCGTTAAAGCGTTGTTGTTAAGGTGTCGAAACGATCCGATGCCGGCGTCAGCCCGGCGACAGGAAAAAGCGCACGATCAGCGACCCGGCCTGCCGGCTCGCCGCGCGCGCCCGGTCCGGCGGCGGGAATTCGATCTGCAGCATTTCGCCCTCGCGGCGAAACGCGCCCGGCCGGATCGCCTGCCAGCCGAGCTGCGGCAACGTCGCGGCATAAAACTCAAGCACCCGTTCGCGAGTCACCGCCCCCTCGGCATAAACCTCGACGATGCGCCCCGACGGCGCATCGAACCCGATCGCGCCGCCGAGCTGGGTCAGCCCCGGCATCAGCGGCATGTCCTCGACGCCGGTAACGAACCCTTCTGCCGCCTGCGCCATCGCGGCAACCGCCGGAACGGCGAGCCCCAGGCACAGCCAGAGGACGATCAGGCGCCGGAATACCCCTTGCATAACTGCGCTCTTACCTCAGCGTTGCCGCTTTGCACAATAGAAAGTCGAGCGGCCCGACTGGACGATGCGCCGGATCGCCCCCGGCCGGCCCGGCCGCCCGCAGTCGCAACCGGGGCATGGCTGGCCCTCGCGGTCGTAAACCCCCCACTGCATCTGGAACCAGCCAAGCTCGCCCGAGGCCTGGACATAGTCGCGCAATGACGAGCCGCCGGCCGCAATCGCCCGGTTGAGAACGTCGCGAATCGCTACCGTCAGCGCTGCGGCGCGCGGGCCGCGCACGGTTCCCGCCGCGCGGCGCGGCGAAATGCCGGCGGCGAACAGCGCCTCGCAGGCATAGATGTTGCCGATGCCGGCGACCAGCCGCTGATCGAGCAGCGCCGCCTTGATCGGCCCGCGCCGGCCGGCGAGCACCGCCTCAAGCACCGCCGGCGTGAATTCGGGCGCCAGCGGTTCGGGCCCCAGCGAGGCAAAGCGCCGGTCGCGGGCGAGCGCCGCCGCTGGCATCAGATCGACCACGCCGAAACGCCGCGGATCGGTGAAGCGCAGCAGCGTGCCATCGTCGAACGTGAAATCGAGGTGATCGTGCGGCCCCGCCGGCGGCGGCGGATCGGCCATAAAGACGAGATGGCCGGTCATGCCGAGATGGATGATCAGGATGTTCTCGCCCGCATCGCCACCGGCGTCTCGCCCGCGCCGCGCCGCAAGGCGGATGAGAATGTATTTCGCCCGCCGTTCGACCGCGACGACGCGCCGCCCCTCGGTCCGCGACGCGAGCCCGCGCGGCAGCGGCGCGCGCAGATCGGCCCGGCGCTGGACAAGGCGCACCAGCCGCCGGCCGACGAGGCGCGGCCGCAGGCCGCGCACCACGGTTTCAACCTCGGGAAGTTCGGGCATGGCCTCGTAGAACCAGATTTAGACGCCGCTAACCTAGCCGAACCGGCGGCGGCGCGCTATGTTCGCGGCCATGAGCAAACCCCGCAAGCGCGTCGCGACGACCGCCGATTTCGGCTTCCGCGAGGTGCCGGCCGCCGAAAAGGCCGGGCGCGTGCGCGCCGTGTTCGACAGCGTTGCGCCCAGCTACGACCTGATGAACGACCTGATGTCGGCGGGCGTGCACCGGCTGTGGAAGGCGGCGTTTGTCGACGACGTGTTCCCGCGCCCGGGCGAAACCATCCTCGACGTTGCCGGCGGCACCGGCGATATCGCCTTTCGTCTGCGCGACGCCGCCGCCGGCCCGGCGGGCGATCCGGCAAGGGGGGCGCAAATCGCGGTCTGCGACATCAATCCGGCGATGCTCGGCGTCGGGCGCGACCGGGCGCTCGACCGCGGCATCCTCGACGGCATCGCATGGATGGCCGGCGACGCCGAGCGCCTGCCCGTCGCCAGCGCCAGCATCGATGCCTATACCATCGCCTTCGGCCTGCGCAACGTCACCGATATCGACGCCGCCCTGGCCGAGGCCCGGCGCGTGCTCAAGCCCGGCGGGCGGTTCTTCTGCCTCGAATTCAGCCATGTCGCCGTGCCGGTCGTGCGCCGGCTCTACGATCATTATTCCTTCGCCGTGCTGCCGGCGCTGGGCGAGTTGGTCGCCGGCGACCGCGCCGCCTATCAGTATCTCGCCGAAAGCATCCGCCGTTTCCCGCCGCAGGCCGGGCTGGTCCGGCGCATGGCGGCGGCCGGGCTCGACCGGGCGCGCTATCGCAACCTGTCGGGCGGCATCGCGGCGATCCACGCCGCCTGGCGTCTCTGACCCGCCGCCGATGATCCGCGCCATACGCAATATCCGCCGGCTGGTCCGGATCGCGGCGACGCTCGCCCGCCACGATGCGCTGACCGGCATCGAGCGGCTCGACCCGCCGGCCCCGCTCCTGTGGCTCGCGCGCTGGCTGAAGCGACCCGGGCTTTCCCTCCGGCCGGGCCAGCGCCTTGCCGCCGCCCTTGTCGAGCTTGGCCCCAGCTTCATCAAGCTCGGTCAGGCCCTGTCCACCCGCGCCGATCTGATGGGCGAGGAGGCGGCGGCCGATCTGTCCGAGCTTCAGGATCGCCTCGCGCCGTTTCCCGCAGCGGCGGCGCGCGCCACCATCGAGGCCGAGCTTGGCCGGCCGCTCGCCGAGCTTTATCGCGACTTCGACGATACGCCGGTCGCCGCCGCCTCGATCGCCCAGGTGCATTTCGCCGTTACCGCCGAGGGCGAGGAAGTCGCCGTCAAGGTGCTGCGGCCGGGCGTCGAGGCGCAATTCGCGCGCGATCTCGACCTTTTCATGTGGCTGGCCGAACTGGCCGAGCGGCTGATGCCGAAAATGCGGCGGCTTAAGCCGGTCGAGGTCGTGCGCACCCTCGCCGAGACGGTGCGCATCGAGATGGATTTGCGGCTCGAGGCGGCGGCCGCCTCGGAGCTTGCCCAGAATTTCGCCGGCGACCCCGATTTCCGCGTGCCGACGGTCGACTGGTCGCGCACCGCGACGCGGGTTTTGACCCTGGCGCGCATCGCCGGCATCTCGATCGACGAGGTGGACGCGATCCGCGCCGCCGGCCACGACCCCGACGACGTGATCGCCCGGGCCGGCCGGGTGTTCTTCAGGCAGGTGTTCCGCGACGGTTTTTTCCACGCCGACATGCACCCCGGCAATCTGTTCGTCGCCGATGACGGGGCGCTGATCGCGGTCGATTTCGGCATCATGGGCCGGCTCGACAAGCGCACGCGCTACTACCTTGCCGACATGCTGATCGGCTTTCTCAACGGCGACTACAAATCGGTCGCCGAGGTGCATTTCCGCGCCGGCTACGTGCCGGCGGCGCAATCGGTGGGCGCGTTCACCCAGGCCTGCCGGGCGATCGCCGAGCCGATCATGGGCCGGCCCTTGCACGAAATCTCGCTCGCCCGGCTGCTGGCCCAGCTGTTCCAGGTCACAGAGACCTTCCAGATGGAGGCCCAGCCGCAGCTATTGCTTCTCCAGAAGAGCATGCTGGTCTGCGAGGGCGTCGGCCGGCGGCTCGACCCGGCGGTCAATATGTGGGCGCTGGCCCGGCCTCTGATCGAGGAATGGATGATCGAGAATCGCGGCATCGAGGCGCGCGGCCGCGCCGTGGCCGAGGACGCGCTGGCCCGGCTCGAAGAGCTGCCGAGCTTCGTCGGCAATCTTGAAAAGGCGGCGGCAATGCTGGCCGCCGGCGGCGTGCGTTTGCACCCGGAATCGCTGGCCGCACTCGGCGGCGGGCAGCGCGGCAGCGGCCTGTGGCCATGGGCCGTGGCAGCGGCGGTCGCTGCCGCCGGGCTTGTAGCCCTGACTCGCCTGTAGGGTTCTCAGGCCGCCTTGACGGCGGCGAGGAACTGTTCGACCTCGGCGCCGAGAGTTTTCGAATGCTGCGACAGATCGGCGGCAACCCGCAACAATTCCGCTGCGGCGTTGCCGCTTTCCGCAGCCGCCTGGGTGACGCCGCTGATATTGGACGACACCTCGCCAGTGCCAACGGCCGCCTGCTGGACATTGCGGGCGATTTCCTGCGTCGCCGCACCCTGCTCCTCGACCGCCACAGCGATGCCGGTGGCGATATCGTTGATCTGGCCGATGACCGCGCCAATACGCCCGATCGCCGCCACCGCCTCGTCGGAAACCTGGCGCACGCCGGCGATCTGGGCGGCGATGTCTTCGGTCGCCTTGGCCGTCTGGTTGGCCAGGCTCTTCACCTCGGATGCGACGACGGCAAAACCCTTCCCGGCCTCGCCCGCGCGCGCCGCTTCGATGGTGGCGTTGAGGGCCAAGAGGTTGGTCTGCCCCGCGATGTCGTTGATCATGCCGACGACCTCGCCAATTTTCTTCGCCGCCGCTTCGAGGCCTTTCATCGTCTCGTTGGTCCGGGCGGCCTCTTCCACCGCGCGGCCGGCGATCTTGGTCGATTCGGCGACCTGGCGGCCGATTTCACTGACCGACGCCGACAGCTCTTCCGCCGCGGCCGCGACTGTCTGCACGTTGGTCGTCGCTTCCTCCGACGCCGCAGCGACGGCGGTTGACTGCTGGCTTGTCCGCTCGGCCGTATCGGCCATCGCGGTCGAGGTGCCTTGCATCCTGTCGGTCGAGGTCGCCAGGGCCTGCAGCACGCCCGTGACCTTGCCGTCGAAATCGCGGGTCAGTTCGGCGACTCGCTGGGCGCGACGTTCGCGCTCGGCGCGTTGCGCCTCCTGTTCAACCTCTAATCGCCGGCGCTCGATCGCACCGTCCTTGAACACCTGGACCGCCGTCGCCATGGCACCGATTTCGTCGCGGCGGCCAAGATGGGGAACGGCGATCTCGAGGTCGCCGCTGGCCAGCTGGCGCATCGTCGCCTCCATCGCCAGAACCGGGCGCGAGATAAGGTTGCCGACCAGCAGGCTGACCGCAAGGGCCGCAATCCCGACAACGGCGAGCGCCGCGACATATATGATGCGGCTGGAAACCGCCTGCGCGTGAAATTCGTTCAGCACTTCCGTCTTGCGCGCGTTGGTCAGTTCGCCGAGCTTTTTCTGCTGCGTGTAATATTTTTCAAACCAGTCTTCCGCCTGGACCATGAAGATCGAGGCGGTCGTGGTGTCGAAACGGATCATCGAGGTGACCTGCTTCGACGCTTCCATATAGCCCTTGAGCGCCAAGCCGACCGCTTCGACTAGCGGCGCCGCATCTGCATCGCCGGCGGCCGATTGCGCAACCGCCTTGAAGCTTCCCTCAATGGTGCCGATTTCCTTGGCCAGTTCGTCGGCAAGTACGTTGATTTTGTCGGCCCGCGAGTCGTTCGCGGCGACGGTCGTCAGCCGGAAAAGCCGCGCGTGAACGGTCGCGACCCGGTTGTCGAGCGCGGCGACCGCAGCCGCGCGCTGGATGACGCCTTGGTTGAGTTCAACGACGCGATCCTCGTTCGCCGACAACAGGACAAGGGAGTAGGCCGACAGCCCGATCAGCGCCGCCAGCAGAAAAATCGGCGCAACGAACATCTTCGTCCGTAGCGACATGTCGTTGAAGCCAATTTTCATCTTTCACTCCCTCGTCCTGATTATCGGTGTGCAAGTTCTGGCGCGCGAGTTTTACGGTAATCGCAGTCCGGCTATTTGTAGAATCCGGCGCCGACGACGTAATCGCCCACCCGTTCGACATACGACGATTTCTGTTCGATTTTTTTCGTCTGCGGATGGACCCATTTATATTCGACCCAACCGTCGCCCTTCGACGTGGCGGTCTCGATCATCTCCTTGTTGTAGAGCTTGCCGTCGGCGTCCTTGAGGGCAAGCGAGGTATTGCCGATCATCCCCATATTGGCGCCGTGCGAAACCGTATTGCCCTCCATGTTGCGCACGAACACGTAGAGATCGCGGTCATGGAACTCCTTGTTGCCTTTGTCGTTGAACTGGGCGAACGCCTTTTCCGGTCCCATCTCCTTGATCAGGGAGACGGCTTTCTTGACCATCGCCTTGGCTTCGTCGGCGGTGCCCCGATCGCCGGCGCTCCACGCCAGGCTCGGCGCCAGCACGAGGCAGATGGCCACAACTAAAGAGCGAATAAAGACAATCGTACGCATAACAGCTCCTCCATAGGCTGAATTCGGACCTTCTACTGAAGGGGGGTGAGGCTAGTACCAAAGACGTAAATGAACGGTTTATTTTGAGATTTCTGGGGGTCACTTAATTCCCCGAATTTTCTCTAAACCGCACGCGTAACTTTCTAAAATCGTACAATAATTTCGAATTCTGGTTCGTCGTATCCTCACCCGCGGCGGCGCCCAGTTCGTCACGCCGCTCGCGGTCGCGACCCTGTCGCGGAACAAGGTTTACGGCGATCTGTTCTCGCTAACCGACGAAAACGAAATCGGCCATATCCGACTGGCGCGCGAGGCCGATCTTGTCGTCGCCGCCCCCGCCACCGCCAACCTCATCGCCCGCATGGCCAATGGGCTGGCCGACGATCTCGCCACCACGGTGCTGCTCGCCACCGACCGACCGATCCTCCTCGCCCCGGCGATGAATCATGTCATGTGGGCACATCCCGCCACCGAGGCCAATCTTGAGACCCTTCTCGCGCGCGGCATTCGGACGGTCGGGCCGGCCGCCGGCGAGCTGGCCGAGGGCGAAACCGGCATGGGCCGGATGAGCGAACCGCTCGACATCATCGCCGCGATCGAGGCCCATTTCGCCCTGCCCGGCCCGCTCAAGGGCCGCCGGGCGCTGGTCACCAGCGGCCCGACTTACGAGCCGATCGACCCGGTGCGCTATTTCGCCAATCGTTCGTCGGGCAAACAGGGCCATGCCATCGCCGCCGCCCTTGCCGCCCTCGGGGCCGAGACGATCCTCGTCACCGGCCCGACGCATGAGGCCGATCCGGCCGATGTCGCGGTCACTCGCATTGAAACCGCCGAAGAGATGCTGGCGGCGTGCCGCGCCGCCTTGCCGGCCGACGTCGCGGTGTGCGCGGCCGCTGTCGCCGATTGGCGGATCGCCGAACGGCGCAACCAGAAGCTCAAGAAGAAGGTCGGGGAAGTCCCTATATTGCGCCTCACCGAAAATCCCGACATTCTCGCCGCGTTGTCGAGCGCGGGAAAACAACGCCCCCGGTTGGTCGTCGGGTTCGCCGCGGAAACCGAAGCGGTGATCGCCAATGCGACCGCCAAACGGCGCAAAAAGGGCTGCGACTGGATCGTCGCCAACGACGTATCCGCGGATGTCATGGGAGGGGAGGAAAATCTCGTGCATGTCATCGACGCCAACGGCAGCGATACCTGGCCGCGCCTGCCCAAGCACGAAGTCGCCCGCCGGCTGGCCCAACGCATCGCCGATCATTTCACGCCAACGCGTTGAAATTCGATCCCTTGCCAAGCCAGCTTCACGTGCCCCTGACCGGCCTCGACGCCCCTGGCAGTCCTGCCGCGGCGCCACTGACGGTATCGATCCGCCGGCTGCCCCATGCCGAGGGGCTCAATTTTCCCGCCTATGCGACGCCAGACAGCGCCGGGCTCGATCTGCTCGCCGCCATTGCCGACGATGACGTCATCGTCCCGGGCGGCCGGGCGCTGGTGCCGACCGGGTTTGCCATCGCCCTGCCGCGCGGTTTCGAGGCGCAGATCCGGCCGCGCTCCGGCCTCGCCCTGCGGGATGGGGTCGCCGTGCTCAACAGCCCGGGCACGATCGATGCCGATTATCGCGGCGAGGTTGGCGTGATCCTGATCAATTTCGGCGCGACGCCGTTCGTCGTTCGGCGCGGCGACCGCATCGCCCAGCTTGTCGTGGCGCCAGTGACGCGCATCGCCTGGCGCGAGACGACGGAGCTGCCGGCGAGCGGGCGCGGCAGCGGCGGTTTCGGCTCGACGGGGCGCTGACCGTCATGCTGCGGCTGACCAAAAAGCTCCTGTTCGGCATCGAGGCCGTACTCGACATCGCCTACAACGCCGGCGGCAAGCCGGTACAGGCGGCCGCCGTGACCAAGCGCCAGGGCATACCCGCGCGCTATCTCGAACAGGTGCTCCAGGCCCTGGTGCGCGAGGGCATCCTCGCCGGCCAGCGCGGCCCTGGCGGCGGCTATCGGCTGGCCCGCGAACGGCGGCGGATTTCGGTCGGCGATATCGTGCGCGTCATCCGCAAGATCGAAACCGCGCCCGACCCGATTACCCATTCGCCGGGCTCGCCCCTCGGCCATCACGTGTTGCGCCCGCTCTGGCTCGAACTGCAGGGCGAGTTCATGACCCGCCTCGATGCGATCACGATTGAGGATCTCTGCCACCGGGCCAAACGCGCCGAGCTCAAGCCCGACATCGCCGCCAGCATCGATTTCACGATCTGAAGTGCGGACTGGCTGGGGCGCGGGCTGGGCGCATCGCCGCAGCGCCCCAGCGCGCACTTGAACCGGTCGCCAGATTAAACTACATAACAATCAGGTGAATTATTCGAATTCCCACTAGCGAGGATAATACCGCATGGCCGTCTCCTCCCGCGCCGATAGCCGTGCGCCGCACCGCGAACCCGAGTTTCGCGGGCGCATCTATCAAAACATCGTCGAAACGGTCGGCGCGACGCCGCTCGTCCGCCTCGCCCGGCTGGCCGATACGTACGGCGTGCGCGCCGATCTCGTCGCCAAGCTCGAATTCTTCAACCCCCTCGCCTCGGTCAAGGATCGCATTGGCCTGGCGATGATCGAAGCGGCGGAGCGCGAAGGGCGTATCGGCCCCAAGACCGTGTTGGTCGAACCGACCTCGGGCAATACCGGCATCGCACTCGCCTTTGTCGCCGCGGCCAAGGGCTATCGTCTGATCCTCACCATGCCCGAAAGCATGTCGGTCGAACGCCGCAAGATGCTTCAGCTTCTCGGCGCCGAACTGGAGCTGACCCCGGCAGCCGAGGGCATGCGCGGCGCCATCCGACGCGCCGAGGAGCTGGTCGAGACGCTGCCCGACTCGCTGATGCTCCAGCAGTTCCGCAACATCGCCAATCCGGCGATCCATCGCAGCACCACCGCCGAGGAAATCTGGCGCGATACCGAGGGGCGCGTCGATGCGGTCGTGTGCGGGGTGGGCACCGGCGGCACGATCACCGGCGTCGGCGAGGTCCTGAAGGCGCGCAAGCCGGCGATGAAAATGATCGCAGTCGAACCCGAGGATTCGCCGGTCCTGTCGGGCGGGCGGGCGGGCCCGCACAAGATACAGGGCATCGGCGCCGGATTCGTGCCCGAAATCCTGCGCCGCGAGATGATCGACGAGGTGGTCCAGATCGGCAACGAAACCGCCTTCGCCATGGCGCGCGAGACGGCGCGCCTCGAGGGCGTGCCGGGCGGCATTTCGTCGGGGGCGGCGATCGCCGCGGCGATCGAGGTCGGCAAACGCCCCGAAATGGCCGGCAAGCTGCTCGTCGTCATCGTGCCGTCCTTTGCCGAGCGTTATCTGTCGACCGCCCTGTTCGAGGGGCTGTAAGCTCGCCGGCGGGACGCCATCCAAAACGCGCGGAGCGCGGCAGCATGGATTTGACCGACCGTCAGTTCGAGCGTTATGCGCGCCATCTGATCCTCGACGAGATCGGCGAGGGCGGCCAGGCGAAGCTGCTCGCCGCGCGCGTGCTGGTCATCGGCGCGGGCGGGCTCGGTTCGCCGGTCCTGCTCTACCTTGCCGCCGCCGGCGTGGGCACGCTCGGCATCGTCGACGACGACACGGTCGATCGCTCGAACCTGCAGCGCCAGATCGTCCATGGCGAAGACCGGATCGGCGACAGCAAGGTTGAAAGCGCGGTCGACGCCCTCGCCGGCGTCAACGCCGAAACCCGCGTCGTGCCGCACCACATGCGCCTCGTCGCCGCCAACGCATTGGGCCTGATCGACGGCTACGATCTGGTCGTCGACGGCTCGGACAATTTCGCCACGCGCTATCTGCTCAACGACGCCTGTTATTTCGCCCATAAGCCGCTGGTCGCCGCCTCGCTCCTGCGCTTCGAAGGGCAAATGTCGACCTTCAAGGCCTATGGCGGAGCCGGCCCGTGCTATCGCTGCCTGTTCCGCGATCCGCCGCCGCCCGATCTCGTGCCGCGCTGCGAACAGGCCGGCATTTTGGGCTCGGTCGCCGGGGTGATGGGCACGTTGCAGGCGACCGAGACGATCAAGGAGATTCTGGGGCTGGGCGACAGCCTGTCGGGCCGGCTGCTGATCTACGACGCGCTGGCCGCCAGCATGCGCGCGATCAAGCTGAAGCGCGACCCCGATTGCCCGCTTTGCGGCGCGCACCCAAGCATCCGCGACCTGTCCAGCCACAAATAACGCGGCCAGCCGGTCGCCCGTCAAAACATCGTCGAGAGAACGCGGTCGGGCGGATTATGGCCGTCGACGAAGCTCTTGATGTTGACGATCACCTTTTCGCCCATGGCGATGCGCCCTTCGAGGGTCGCCGAGCCGATATGCGGCGACAACACAACATTGTCGAGGGTCAGCAATTGCGGCGTGATCGACGGCTCGTGCTCGTAAACGTCGAGGCCGGCGCCGGCGATCTCGCGCGCCATGAGGCGCTGGACCATCGCCGCCTCGTCGATCACGTTGCCGCGCGCCGTGTTGACGATGAAGGCGTGCGGGCGCAGCAGCTTCAGCCGGCGCGCCGAAAGAAGGTGATAGGTCGCCGGCGTGCGCGGGCAGTTGATCGACACAATGTCCATGTGGGCGAGCATCTGGTCGAGGCTTTCCCAGTATGTCGCCTCGACCTCCGCCTCGACGTCGGGGTGTAATCGCCGCCGGTTGTGATAATGGATCGACATGCCGAAGGCGCGGGCCCGCCGCGCCAGCGCCGAGCCGATCCGCCCCATGCCGACGATGCCGAGCCGCTTGCCGCCGACGCGCGTGCCCAGCATCGAGGTCGGGCTCCACCCGGTCCACGCGCCCTCGCGCACCAGCCGCTCGCCCTCGCCGAGGCGGCGCGCCGCGGCAAGCAGCAGCGCCATGGTCATGTCGGCCGTGTCCTCGGTCAGGACGCCCGGCGTGTTGGTCACCGTGATGCCGCGCGCCTTGGCGGCGTCGAGGTCGACATGATCGACGCCGGTGCCGAACGAGGCGATGAGCTTGAGATCGGGGCCCGCCGCCGCGATCATCTTCTTGTCGATCATGTCGGTGACCGTGGGCACCAGCACTTGCGCCTCGGCCATCGCCTTGGCGATCTCATCGGCGCTCATCGGGTGATCGTCGAGATTGAGCCGGGCGTTGAACAGCTCCATCATCCGCGTTTCGATCACGTCGGGCAGCTTGCGGGTAACGACGATGCGAGGCCGCCGCAAGGGCATAGGCTCCACTCCCTTAGAAATTTTATTACCGGCCAAGGCGTAGCAAGCCGCGCTCCAACTGTCCAGCCAGGCGGTTCGCCGCGGCCGAGCGGCACACAGTCCCTTTCGGCCGGCGCTGGAATACCTATAATCCCGTCATGCCTTCCCGAGTCGCGCTTATCCCGAGCCTTGCACTGGCTGCGCTATCGCTGCTTGCCGCGATGCCGGCGGCCTACGCCCAATCCCCGGCCACCCCGCCGCCAGCCGGGCAAGAGGGTCCGGCGGGCGCGGGCGAGCCGCCTGCCAACGAGAAGGGCCGGGGCGGCGAGGGCCTGAAGCTGCCGCGTTATGTCAGCCTGCGCGCCGACGAGGTCAATCTGCGGACCGGGCCGGGGGTGCGTTACCCGGTCGAATGGGTCGTCCAGCGCAAGAACATGCCGGTCGAGGTGATCGCCGAGTTCGAAAACTGGCGCAAGGTTCGCGACTGGCAGGGGACCGAAGGCTGGGTCCATCAGAGCATGCTGTCCAGCCGGCGCTATATGCTGATCGTCGGCGAGGTGCGGTCGCTGCGTCGCCGGCCGGAGGCGGGATCGCCGCTGGTCGCCAAGATCGAGCCCGGCGTCGTCGGCCAGGTTTTCGAATGCAAGGAAATCTGGTGCCGGGTCGAGGCGGGCGGCTTCAAGGGCTGGCTGGCGCGCCATGAATTCTGGGGCGTCTATCCGAGCGAGACGGTGAAGTAGTCCCAGACCTGCCGGACCGGACCCCGCCGCGGGGCGCGCCTGCGCGCAACCCCGAGGCCCTGGTCGAAATTCCCTGCCGGACGCGCGCTACGGCGTTATGCCGAGTTTCTTCGCAACGGCCTTGGTCATCGCAAGATGCTGCTCGAAGGCCGGCAACATGCCAAGCATCATGGCTTTGATTTCCTCGTTCTTGATCGCCGGCAAAAGCGTGCCTTTGACGGCGTCGATGGCCGATTGATGGTAGGCAATCTCGTGCAGGATATAAGCCTTGTCGAACTCGGCACCCGCCTTCGTCTGTAGCGCCGCATAGGCCTTTGCCTGATCCTGCAGGCTGGTGTCGCTGGCCGGGGGCGTGGGGACGACGCCAAGTTTTCGCGCCAGGTCGCGCGCCATTTGCTGGGCGCCC
>JACQAF010000241.1 GCA_016195145.1 Rhodospirillales bacterium | reverse complement strand
TGGGTCGGTCTCGATCTTTTGCCGGGAAACAACAGCACCAAAGGCAGCATCGACGATCTCAACCGCCTCGGCAGCTTCATCGGTGCGATGGCGCAGTCGGACACCGATCTAGGGCCCGACCGGGTGCCGATCGAAAGCGACCGGCGGACGGCCGAGCATCTCGGGGCCCGTGTCGCGTGGATCGCCCAGCGCCTTGCCGCAGCGCCGGTGCCTGCGATGGCCTGACGGTTCTGGACCCTCGTTTCGCAACCGGCCGTACCCCGGCCACAATCGGACGATAGGAAACAACAATGATCGACAGCAACACTGCGCCTTACGGCGTTCTCCTCCTCCGCGTCTCTCTCGGCGTGATGTACATTACACATGGGCTGCTCAAGGTGGTCGTGTTCACCATTCCCGGCACGGTCCAGTTTTTCGCTTCGCTCGGACTGCCGGCATTCGTTGCTTATGCGACCATGGCCGGCGAGGTGGTCGGCGGCGTCATGCTGGTGGTCGGCATCTGGCCGCGCGCCGTGGCGCTGGCGCTGATGCCCGTTCTCCTCGGCGCGACCTGGGTCCATTCGGCGAATGGCTGGGTGTTTTCCAACCCCAATGGCGGATGGGAATACCCGTTCTTCCTGGCCATCATGGGACTGGTCCAGGTATTGCTCGGCGATGGGGCGTATGCCCTCCGTCCGACGCCGGTCGCCGCCGCCCGGCTTCTGGGGCGGGCATGACCGCACGCTTCCCGACCGTCTTCGTCTCCCACGGCGCGCCGACGCTGATCGGCGAGGAGGTCCCGGCGCGGGACTTCCTCGCCGGCCTCGGCGGCGCGTTCGGGCGGCCGAAGGAAATCCTTGTCGCCTCCGCCCATTGGGAAACAGCGAAACCGACGTTTGGCACGGTGGAAAAGCCCGAAACGATCCATGATTTTTACGGCTTTCCCGACGAGCTTTACCGGTTGCGCTACCCGGCGCCTGGGGCGCCGGGGCTTGCCGGACGGGCCATTGAGATGCTGCAGTCAACGGGCCTGGCCGCGAGCCGCGACGACCAGCGCGGCCTCGATCACGGCGCCTGGGTGCCGCTGATGCTCATGTACCCGGGGGCCGACATACCGGCGACGCAGATTTCCCTCCAGCATCCCTTGGGCCCGGCGCATCACCTGGCCGTCGGCCGGGCGCTGGCCGGATTGCGCGACGAGGGGGTTCTGGTCCTCGGCAGCGGCAGCGCCACGCACAACCTCTCGCGGCTCGACTGGGGGGCGAATGGCGCGCCAGCGGCGTGGGCAAAAGATTTCGATGACTGGCTCGACGAGCGGCTGGCGGCCGGCGACGCGGACGCGCTGGTCGATTATCGCGCCCGCGCGCCGGGGGCGGCATTGGCCCATCCGCGTGACGAGCATCTGTTGCCGCTATTCGTCGCCCTTGGCGCGGCCGGCGAAGGCGCGCGCGGCAAAAGGCTTCACGCCAGCTTTACTCACGGCAATTTGAGCATGGCGGCGTATCGCTTTGATTGAGCCGGCGAAGCGGGCGGCGCGTTGCGCCCGGTCGACAATGCATCACCCGAACGTGAATTGGAGAGCCAACGAGTGCGTCTTACATGCACCGGTATGACCGAGCAAGATCGCGATCAGATCGCCGCGGCGTGGATTGTGGCCTCTGTCGTGGTCATTGGTCTGGCCATCGTCGCACCGTTCCTTGGCGGGGCGGGCGTGCACGACGGCGCGTGGGTGGACCCGGGTCGGCCGCGCTTCGAGGCGGGATTGCCGAAGCCGCCGGGCCGGCTGATCGAGGCCGATCTTCCCCTGTTCGAATTCGACGAACCTTTCGCCGCGCCGCCGGATAATGATGAAGCGCCGTCGCCGATTCTGACCATCGCGCCCGCCGCGCCGCGAAAAGGCTCTTACTCCTGCTGAGCGCGGCTCAATCTTCAATCGTCAGTTGCTTCAGGAATTCCCGGATATGCCGCTTGGCCGTGGCGAGCGCGGCCGGGTTGTAGCCGACCGCATGACCGAAGGCCACGCGGTCGATCAACGGCTGATCGAAAAGATGCTTGGCCCCCGGCAGGACGACGAGTTTCAGATAACCGTCATGGCTGGCCATCGCTTCGCAATGCGATACGCCTGTCCAGTCGTCATCGGCGCCGGTGATGACGAGGGTCGGCAGGTGTCCGTGGTCGTCTTCGGGCGCGTCGCATCCGGGATAGAAGGCGATCGCCCAGCCGAACCCGATTCCGCCGCCGCGGGCGAGAGCGAGGGCGGCCTGGCCGCCATGCGAGAATCCATGCAGCCCGATCTGGGCCCCCGGCAGGTCGAATGTCTGCCGGAGATAGGCGAGGGCGGCGAGCGCATCCGATTCGCGGATGGCGAGATCGACCACCTCCTGCCGGTCGGCGCCGAGGCATGCCTGGTCGATGCCACGCGGCGTCAGGCTGTCGACGATCAGGGTGATGAAGCCGCGCGCCTGCCACCATTCGCTCCAGCCGAGCATGGCGAGGCTGGTGCCGAGGTCGAGCCCCTGGCAGCCGTGCAACAGGACCACCGCGCCTTGCGGCGCGCGGTGCGTCGGCACATTGAGATAGGCGATGACGGTGTTGATCCGCTCGTCGAGCCGGATTTCCATCTGGGCGCGCGGATCGGGCGGGATCGACAGCTCGATCGTTTCGCCGAGGACGGGCAGCGTGCGCCGCATCTCGTCGGGATCGTGAAGGCATCCGGCAAGCGCCAGCGCCGCGACCAGAACGAGGCCGCGTCTTGCCGCGACAAAGGATCGCCGGACCGGCGGCCGGAGAAGGTCTCTTGCGCGCGACATCGACGATAGGGCTCCGAATACCGTCCCAAGGCGGGCGGATTTATTGATCTTCTTTCTTCATCTCCGGTAGGGCCCCTTGATGGACGCAGGAACCGGAGAATGGGTGCAATCGTCGTCGATCTTGGCCGGTCGGGCAGTGACGTCGATCACAGGCCGGCGCGGCAACGGCGCCGGCGGGTATACCCCGTGTAAAAACCTGTCTTATGTAAAAACGGCGGGCCGAAGCCCGCCGCTAATCGTCGCGCGTATGGCGTGCGGGCTAGGCGACCTTGACCTCGACGCCGCGCGCCTGGAGCAGTTCTTGCAGCTCGCCGGTCTGGAACATCTCGCGCACGATGTCGCATCCGCCGACGAACTCGCCCTTTACATAAAGCTGGGGAACGGTTGGCCAGTTGGAGAATTCCTTGATCCCTTGGCGGATCGACGGGTCGGACAGCACGTCGACGCCCTTGAACTTGACCCCGAGATGGGTGAGCACCTGGACGATCGCGGCCGAAAACCCGCATTGCGGGAAGATCGGCGAGCCCTTCATGTAGAGCACGATATCATTCGACTGAATGTCGTTGCGGATGCGGTCGGTGACGGTGGTGTCCATGGTCCGGTCTCCTCGGGTATACGGGATCAGGCGCTGTCGGGGATGGAGGTTTGCAGCGCCATGGCGTGCAATTCGTTGCCCATCCGGCCTTTAAGCGCCTGGTAAACCATCTGGTGCTGCTGAACGCGGGTCTTGCCCTTGAAAGACGCCGAGATGACATGCGCGGCGTAATGATCGCCATCGCCGCGCAAATCCTCGATCGAAACGCGCGCGTCGGGCAACGCATCGCGGATCAGCTTCTCGATCTCGGCAGCCGGCATCGGCATTGAATGACCCTTGTATAGATGGGGTTACTTTCCGGCCATATAGGCGGGCAGCCAGCCCTCATGCACCGCGCGTAACCCTTCGAGGGATATAAGCGGCCGCCCGTCGAGTGTCAATTGGCCCCCCGTGGCAACGCGCCCGAGCACCAGGGCCGGAACCCCGGCGGCACGGCAGGCAGCGAGCGCGACCGCGGAGTCGGCGGCGGTGGTGAGGTAACGGCCCTGATCCTCGCCGAACAGGAAAGCATGCGCCAGGACGTCGCTGGCCGGTGCCGCGACCTCGAAGCCGAGATCGCCGGTCAGCGCCATCTCGGCCAATGCGACCAGAAGGCCGCCGTCGGACAGGTCGTGGCAGGCATTGATCCGGCCGTCGCGGATCAGGCTGCGCACGCAATCGCCGTTCCGCCGTTCGGCGGCCAGATCGACCGGCGGCGGGGCCCAAATCTGCGCGGAAACCGGTTCCCGCCCGCATAATTCGCGCAAATACAACGATGCGCCGAGCCAGCCTTCGGTTTTGCCGATCAGAATGATGGCGTCGCCTGCCTGCTTGAAGGCGAGATCGACGGTCTGGGCGACATCGTCGACCAAGCCGACGCCGCCGATCACCGGCGCGGGCAGGATCGCCTGACCGTTGGTTTCGTTGTAAAGCGATACGTTGCCCGAGACGACCGGGTAGTCGAGGGCAAGACACGCCGCGCGCATGCCGGCGATTGCGCCGACGAACTGGCCCATGATTTCCGGCCGCTCGGGGTTACCGAAGTTCATGTTGTCGGTGATGGCCAGCGGCCGCGCGCCGACCGCGGTCAGGTTGCGCCAGGTTTCGACGACCGCCTGCGCGCCGCCGGTCTCGGGATCGGCATGGCAGTAACGCGGCGTGCAATCGACGACGAGGGCGAGGCCCTTGCGGCTGTCGGGCAGGCGCACGATGGCGGCGTCGCCGCCGGGGCGCTGGACCGTGTGGCCGCGCACCAGATGATCGTATTGCTCCCAGATCCAGCGCCGGCTGGCGAGATCGGGCGAGGCCATGAGCGCCTTCAGCGCCACGCCCGGGTCGCGGACCGGCGCGTCGGCGGCGGCAAGAACGGGGCGCTTGGCGGCCGCCGTCCATGGCCGGTCGTATTCGGGGGCCTGGGTGGCGATGGGCTCGACCGGCAATTCCGCCTGCACCGCGCCGTTCTTGCGCAGCACGAGCTTGCCGGTGGTGGTCACCCGGCCGATGACCGCGCAGTCGAGTTCGTATTTGGCGAAAATCTTCATCGCCACGTCCTCGCGCCCCGGCTTGAGGACCATCAGCATGCGCTCCTGGCTTTCGGAGAGCATGATCTCGTAGGCCGTCATGCCGGTTTCGCGCGTCGGTACGCGGTCGAGATCGAGTTCGATGCCGAGGCCGCCCTTGCCGGCCATCTCGACCGAGGACGAGGTGAGCCCGGCGGCGCCCATGTCCTGGATGGCGACGATGACATCGGTCGCCATCAGTTCAAGGCACGCCTCGATCAGCAGCTTCTCGGTGAACGGGTCGCCGACCTGGACGGTCGGGCGTTTTTCCTCCGACTTGTCGTCGAATTCGGCCGAGGCCATGGTTGCGCCATGGATGCCGTCGCGTCCCGTCTTGGCGCCGACATAGACCACTGGATTGCCGGGGCCGGCGGCGGCCGAATAGAAAATCCGCTTGGCGTCGGCGATGCCGACGGTCATCGCGTTGACCAGGCAGTTGCCGTTATAGGATGCGTGGAAATTGGTCTCGCCGCCCACTGTCGGCACGCCGACGCAGTTGCCGTAGCCGCCGATGCCAGCGACCACGCCGGCAACGAGGTGGCGCGTCTTCGGATGCGCCGGGTCGCCGAAGCGCAGCGCGTTCAGATTGGCGATCGGTCGGGCCCCCATGGTGAACACGTCGCGCAGGATGCCGCCGACGCCGGTCGCCGCCCCCTGGTAAGGCTCGATGAACGACGGGTGATTATGGCTTTCGATTTTGAAGATCGCCGCCTGGCCGTCGCCGATATCGATGACGCCGGCGTTCTCGCCCGGGCCGCAGATCACCCATGGCGCCTTGGTCGGCAGGGTCTTCAGCCATTTCTTCGACGATTTGTAGGAGCAATGTTCGCTCCACATCACCGAGAAGATGCCAAGCTCGGTGCGGTTCGGCGTGCGGCCGAGAATGGCGACCGCGCGGTCGTATTCGGCCTCGGACAGGCCCATCAGGTCGGTGGGCCGTGCGGTGGTCGCGGTCGCCGCCATCAGACCAGCGCGTCGGCGAGGCTGTCGAACAGCCCGCGCCCGTCGGTCGAGCCGAGGAGCGAGTCGGTCGCGTTTTCGGGATGCGGCATCAGGCCGAGGACGTTCTTGGTCGCATTGAACACGCCGGCGATATTGCGGGCCGAGCCGTTGGGGTTCGCCGCTGTTTGGACCGCGCCATCGGCGGCGCAATAACGGAAGGCGACCTGGCCCTTGTCTTCGAGCCGGTCGAGCGTCGCGTCGTCGGCGAAATAATTGCCGTCGTGATGGGCGACGGGGACGCGCAGCACTTCGCCAGTCTGATAGCGCGCGGTGAACAGGCTTTGGCTCGTCTCGACGCGCAGATGCACGTCACGGCAGACGAATTTGAGGCTGGCGTTGGACAGCAGCACGCCGGGCAGCAGGCCGGATTCGCACAAAATCTGGAAGCCGTTGCAGATGCCGACCACCGCGACGCCCTTTTCGGCCCGGCGGATGACCTCGTTCATCACCGGCGAGCGGGCGGCGATCGCCCCGGTGCGCAGATAATCGCCGTAGGCAAAACCGCCCGGCAGGACCACGAGATCGACGTCGGGAAGCTCGCTGTCGCGATGCCAGACGAGGGCGGGGGCCTTGCCGGTCGAACGGCGGAGCGCGTCGGCGACGTCGTGCTCGCGGTTGGAGCCGGGAAAGACGATGACGGCGGTTTTCATGGCTGCGGGGACATGCGTTGTGGCCCCTCATATAGAGGATTCGCCCGGCGGCGGCAAAGGCTAAGCCGGCCTATCGGGATCAACTGTTTCTTAGCGATCCTGGACTAGGATGACGGCCACCAACCAATCTCGATTTGCTCTCAGAATGCCACCCTAACACATTGACAGGAAAACCAATGTCGGTCATCAGCCCGGCCCGTGGGGACGATCCGTTTGAAAATCTGCGTCAGTCCTTCCGCGAGGATTCGGACGAACGCCTGACCGGCATGGACAAGCTGGTCGACCAGATCGTCGAGGGCGAAATCGAGATCGATGCCGCCCTGCCGCAGCTGCGCCGCGACGCCCACACCCTCAAGGGGATGGGCGACGCCTCGGGCTTCCCGCTGGTTTCGATGATCGCGCACCGGCTGGAGAACTATCTCGACGATCTCGACGCCTCGCGCGGCGATCGCGCGCTCGCCGACATCCGTACCCATATCGACGCGATGGACGACGCCATCGCCAAGAAGCTTCCGCCGGACGATGCGGCGGTGGCCACGGCGCTGCGCGCCTTGCCGATGCCGCGCTCGTTCAATCCCGACGACATCGAGCTGCGCAACGTCGAGGCGCTCCTGGTCATCTCGTCGCGGGCGATGGGCCGGGGTGTGGCGCGGGATCTTGCCGCCTGCGGCATCCGCACCGTGCTCACCCAGTCGCCGACCGAAGCGTTCACGCTCGCCATCCGCATGAAGCCCAATCTGGTCATCGCCTCGGCGACAATGGCGGAGCTGTCGGGCATCGACCTCGTACGGGCGCTGAGCGCGATGGCGGCGACGGCCAGGATTCCGGTCGCCATCCTGACCAGTTTTTCGGGCGACGAACTGGCGAAGAAGGGATTGCCGACCGGCATTCCGACCATCCGCACCGGCGACCGACTGAGCGACGACCTCGCCGAGGTGATCACCAAATACGGGATCGGCTGACGGGTTGGCGGCGGTTTCGGCGGCCGGGATTCCGGCCGGCCCGCGGCGCTAGCCGACGAGCTCGATTGCGTAGTTCTCGATTACCGTGTTGGCGAGCAGCTTCTCGCACATCTGCTTGACCGCGGCCTCGGCCTTGGCGCGGTCGCGTTCGGCAAACTCGATCTCGATGAACTTGCCTTGGCGCACCTCGCCGACCCCGGCAAAGCCGAGATTGCCGAGAGCGTGGCCGATCGCCTTGCCCTGGGGGTCGAGAACGCCGTTCTTGAGGGTGACGTGAATCCTGGCCTTCATCCGCGTGCGTCCTCGCGCCTACTGCATAATGTTGGGGCCCTTGAGGTCGCGCGGACCGCTTTCGGGCAGGATGCCGAGCCGCCGCGCCACTTCCTGGTAGGCCTCTTCGACCTTGCCGAGGTCGCGGCGGAAACGGTCCTTGTCCATCTTCTCGTTGGTCTTGATGTCCCACAGCCGGCAGCAATCCGGGCTGATCTCGTCGGCCAGCACGATGCGCATCTCGTCGTTCTCGTTCCACAGGCGGCCGAACTCGACCTTGAAGTCGATCAACTTGATCCCGACGCCGAGGAACAGGCCGGAGAGAAAATCGTTGATGCGCAGCGCCATCGCCATGATGTCGTCGAGATCGTGAGTCGTCGCCCAGCCGAAAGCGGTGATGTGCTCTTCCGAGACCATCGGGTCGCCGAGCTGGTCGTTCTTGTAATAATACTCGACCACCGAGCGGGGCAGGGGCTGCCCCTCGGGCACGCCGAAGCGCTGCGAGAACGAGCCGGCGGCGACATTGCGGATCACCACCTCGATCGGGACGATTTCGACTTCGCGCACCAGCTGCTCGCGCATATTGAGCCGGCGCACGAAATGCGTCGGCACGCCGATCTCCTCCAGCCGCATCATCAGATATTCCGAAATGCGGTTGTTGAGGACGCCCTTGCCGGTGATCACGCCCTTTTTCTTGTTGTTGAAGGCGGTCGCGTCGTCCTTGAAATACTGGACAAGGGTGCCCGGCTCGGGCCCCTCGAACAATACCTTGGCCTTGCCTTCATAAAGCTGTTTGCGTCGGGACATAGGATTTTCGCCGTGGGGAAGCGGGCATCGCGCCGGAGCGGCGTTGCGAATTCCTCGCCTATATAGCCCGTCATTCGCCGCACTGCAACGACGCCGGATTGCAAAGCCCGGTCAAAGCGTTACATCGGCGTAGTGAAATGCATCCGAAGGCCCGGTTGCGAAACGCCAGACCGGCCGCGCCGCGGGCTTGCGGCCGGGGGCCGGCAGGGCGATCAGCGACGAGGAAACGGTGCCGAAACCGCGCGTGGTGACGATGTTCATCGCCCCCTCCGGTCCCGCTTCCGGGACGCTGTCGCGGCTGGCGAGCAGCGCTTCCCATTCCCGCCAGTCACCGGCATCGGGGTCGGGCGGGGCCGCGCGGCGGAAGCGCGGCAGATAGTGACGGATGCGCGCCGATCCCGACTCGTCGTTGCGGTCGTGGGCGGTGATCATCGACAGGCCTTCGGGCAGCGGCTCGACGGTCACGCGCGGCGGGCCTTGCCGGCCCTGCGATTTCATCCAGAAAGCATCGCGATTGTCGGCGATGACAAGATTGAACGGCCGGTAGGCGCGCGGGTCCAGCCCGGCAAGCGCGGTTGCCGCCGCAACGGCGTCGGCATGGTCGAGCGCTTCGAGCACCAGCTCGCCGCGCGAACGCGCATCGGGCGCGGGGCCGAGCGTTCCCGGCCGGTTCAGCACCCCGGCGACCACGCCCGTATCGTTAACCCCGAGCCACGAACCGCCGGCGAGCGTGTCCAGCCCGGCGATGGCGTCGAT
>JACQAF010000240.1 GCA_016195145.1 Rhodospirillales bacterium | reverse complement strand
GGCGAACAAGGGGTTTCGCTATATCCTCGACGGCATGAACGCCGAGCGGGTCCTGATCGCGGCCGAATGCATCGGCGACGCGCGCTGGTTCATCGGCAAGGCAACCGGCTATGCGCGCGAACGCGTGGTCTTCGGCCGGCCGATCGGCCAGAACCAGGGCATCCAGTTTCCCATCGCCCGCGCCTATGCGGCGAGCGAGGCCGCCAACCTGATGGTCAGAAAGGCGGCGGCGCTGTTCGAGGCCGGACAGCCCTGCGGCGCCGAGGCCAATATGGCGAAGCTTCTGGCCTCCGAGGCGTCGTGGCAGGCGGCCGACATGTGCCTGCAAACCCATGGCGGGTTCGGCTTTGCCGAGGAATACGACGTTGAGCGCAAGTTCCGCGAGGCGCGGCTTTACCAGGTGGCGCCGATCTCGACCAATCTGATCCTCGGCTATCTCGCCGAACACGTGCTTGGACTACCGCGCTCGTACTGAGGCCTATCCTTCCGGGGTGAGCAGCGAGACGCCGAGCCGCGCCCGGCGGGCAAGCCATGGGCTCGGCCGGTAGCGGGGATCCTTGTAGAACGTGTGCAACGCCTCGAGGAGGCGCAAGATACGGGCCGGGCCGATGGCGTCGCCGAAGGCGAGCGGGCCATGCGGATAACCGAGGCCGAGCGTCACCGCCCGGTCGAGGTCTTGCGGCGTCGCGATGCGCTGCTGGGAGATGTCGCAGCCGACATTGACGATGTGGGCGACGATGCGCGGAGCGACGAAACCGGGGCTGTCGTGAATCGCCGATACCGGCACCCCGTCGCCGGCCAGCAGCGCCCACGCCGCGTCGCGCATTTGGGGATCGGTCACCGGCGTGGTCATGATCGTCCGGCGTGCCTTGAGGCCGAACAGCATGTCGACCGCGATGATGCGGGACGCATCGAGCCCCTGGGCGAGGGCGGTCGTGGTCGCGTCGTCGCCGAGCGGGGTCACCAGACAGAGCGACGCCGGTTGCGGCTTCTCCCCGTCGTCGAGGGCGGCACCCAGCGCCTTGACGAGATCGGCGAGCACCCGCCGCCATTCAGGCTCGTCGCGGCTGATCCACACCGGCGGAATGTCGACCTTGGGTACGGGCGGGGCGGGAGGAACCACTTGTTTATCCCCGCTATAGCCATAAAATCCCTGTCCCGTCTTGCGGCCAAGCAAGCCGGCAACAAAACGCTGATGGGTGATGGGCGAGGGGCGGAAGCGAGGCTCCTGGTAAAACTGGTTGTAGATCGACTCCATGACCGGATGCGAAACGTCGAGGCCGGTAAGGTCGAGCAGCTCGAACGGCCCCATGCGAAAACCGGCAACGTCGCGCGCGATGCGATCGATCTCATCGAACGCGGCGATGCCTTCCTGGAGAATGCGCAGCGCCTCGGTGCCGAAGCCGCGCCCTGCGTGATTGACGAGGAATCCCGGCGTGTCCTTGGCTCGGGCTGGGAAATGACCCAGGCGCTTCGCCAACGCGACTAGCGTCTCGGCGACCCAGGGCTCGCTGCGCACACTGTCGATCACCTCGACGACCTTCATCAGCGGTACGGGATTGAAAAAATGAAATCCGCCGACCCGCCCCGGCCGGCGGCACGCAGCGGCGATGGCGGCGACCGACAGCGACGAGGTGTTTGTGGCAAGCAAGCAATCGCCGCCGACGATCGGTTCGAGGGCGGTGAATAATTCCTGCTTGGGGGGCAAATCCTCGACAATCGCCTCAATGACGATATGGCAGCCGGCGAGGTCGGCAAGATCGCCGGCAACGGTTAGGCGCGATGTGGCAGTGCGGGCGGCCTCCCCGGTCATCCGTCCTTTTTCGGCCAGCCGCGTAAAGGTTTCGCCGATAGAATCTTTCGCGGCCGAGGCCGCGCCGGGGCGGGCATCGACCAGCCGCACGGCGATGCCGGCGGCGGCGGCGATCTGGGCGATGCCGCGGCCCATGACGCCGGCTCCGACCACGCCCAGTGTGAGATCGGGGCGCGCGACATCGAGCATGTCAGCGCCCCTCATAGGTCGGTTTGCGCTTTTCGAGGAAGGCGCGCATGCCTTCCTTCTGGTCGCGCGAGGCGAAGAGCATCTGGAAGGCCTTGCGTTCGAGCATGAGGGCGGCGCTGAGCGGCGCATCCTGCCCGGCGAGCATGACTTCCTTGATCTGCTGCACGGCGAGCGGGGGCATGCGCGCGATCTTGCCGGCGAGTTTCAGCGCCGTATCGAGCACCTGGTCGTCGGGAACCACTTCGCTAACCATGCCCATCGCCTCGGCCTCGCGGGCGGTGACGGGTTCGCCAGTGAGCAGAATTTTCATCGCCTTGAACTTGCCGACCGCGCGCGTCAGGCGCTGCGTACCGCCCGCGCCCGGCATGATGCCGACGCGCACCTCGGGCTGGCCGAAGCTCGCCCCTTCGCCGGCGACGATCAGGTCGGCATGCATGGCGAGCTCGCAGCCGCCGCCGAGCGCGAAGCCATTGACTGCGGCAATGACCGGTTTTGGACATTCGGCGATCGCCTGCCAGAGGAGATGGGTGTTGCGCAGCATCATATCGATGGCGCCAGCCTCGGCCATGTCCTTGATGTCGGCGCCGGCGGCGAAGGCTTCGCGGTCGCCGGTAAGAACGATACAGCGAACATCCGGCGCCACGCCGAGGGTACGGAAATTTTCGGACAGCTGCTGACGAACGGCAAGGTTAAGGGCGTTGCGCGCTTCGGGGCGGTTGATGCGCAGCAGGGCGATGCCGTCGGCGGGACGGTCGAGAAGGACTTCGGGTAATGCATTCCCCCCTGGTCGAAAAAAATCCGTTTGTAGGCGCGGCCGGAACCGTATAGTGGGCCAGCGCGGCCACGGTAGGCGGCCGCCGTAGATTTGTAAACGGCTGGCATTGGGCCGGCGGCATCGGGCCGGCAAGGGCGGCCGGAGCGGGGCAGAGGTGAAGGATATCCATCGACTTAGCGCCAGCGAGATGGCGGCGGCGATCGCGGCCCGCCGGGTTAGCGTGGAGGATATCGTCGCCGCGTGTCTCGATCATATCGCCGGGCGCGAAGGGGCGGTCGGGGCGTGGGAGTTTTTCGACCGACATGCCGCGCTGGGTCAGGCCCGGGCGCATGACCGGCTGCCGGACGGGCCGGCGCGCGCCGGCCTGCTGTTCGGAATTCCGGTCGGGATCAAGGACATTATCGACACGGCCGACATGCCGACCGGCTATGGCTCGGCTATTTACCGGGGGCACCGGCCGGCGCACGATGCCGCCTGCGTTGCCCGCCTGCGTGCGGTTGGGGCGATAATTCTCGGCAAGACGGTGAGCACCGAATTCGCCTATTTCACTCCCGGCAAGACGAAAAACCCCCATAACCCGCACTATACCCCCGGCGGCTCGTCGAGCGGGTCGGCGGCCGCGGTCGCCGATTTCATGGTCCCGCTGGCGCTGGGGACCCAGACTGCCGGCTCGGTGATCCGTCCGGCGGCATTTTGCGGCGCGGTCGGCTACAAGGCGAGTTTCGGCGCGTTCGACATGGCCGGAATTAAGCCGTTCGCCCCGTCGCTCGACACGCTGGGATTCTTCGCCCGCACGGTGGCCGACGCCATGCTGATCCGCGCGGCGATGCTTGGCCGACCGCTGGCTTCAGCGAGGTCTGGCGTGCCACGCATCGGTTTCTGCCGGACGCCAATCTGGGCCGAGGCCGAGCCGGCGACACATGACATGCTTGGAGCCCTGCGGGAGCGGCTGGGCGCTGCCGGTGCGGCAGTCACCGACATCGACCTGCCGGCATCGTGGAGCGAGCTTAATGCAGCGCAACAGGCGATCATGGCAGTCGAGGCGGTCGGGAGTTTTTCCGTGGAGCGTCGGGAGCATGGCGAAAAACTGAGCCAGGCCTTGCGCGATCTGCTCGCGATTGGCAATACGATACAGCCGGCTGCCGAACAGGCTGCGCGAGCGCTGGCGGCGCAATGCCGCGAGAAAATGGCGGCGCTGTTCGCCAATTGCGACGTTCTCCTGACGCCGAGCGCCAAAGGCGAGGCCCCGGCGACCCTGGAGGCGACTGGGGACCCGGCCTTCAACCGGATGTGGACGCTGCTCGGCCTGCCCTGCGTGACGTTGCCGGCGGGGCGGGGCGCGCTCGGCCTGCCGCTGGGGGCGCAGCTCGTCGGCCGCCTGAGCGGGGACGATGATCTTCTCGCCGCCGCCGCCTGGGTTGAAAAACGGATCAGCTGACCGGTTTCGACGCCGGCGTTTCCGGTTGGCGCAGATGGCAGGCGACAAAATGGCCGGGGTGAACCTCCTGCATGGCCGGCTCCTCGACGCGACAGTGCGCCTCGGCATAGGGACAACGGGTGTGGAAATGGCAGCCGGCGGGCCGGTTGATCGGCGACGGCACGTCGCCCATGAGGATAATGCGCTTGCGCTGCATCTGCGGATCGGGGATCGGCACCGCCGAGAGCAGCGCCTCGGTATAGGGGTGAAGCGGGCGGGCGAACAACGATTGTTTGTCGGTCAATTCGACGATGCGGCCGAGATACATCACCGCAATGCGGTGGCTGATATGCTCGACCACCGCCAGATCGTGGGCGACAAAGAGATATGACAGGCCGAATTCGGCCTGCAGATCCATCAGCAGGTTGACGACCTGCGCCTGCACCGACACGTCGAGCGCCGAAACCGGCTCGTCGGCGACGATCAGGCTGGGATTGAGGCTGAGGGCGCGGGCGATGCCGAGGCGCTGGCGCTGCCCGCCGGAAAACTCATGCGGATATTTGATCATCTGATCCGGGCGCAGCCCGACCTTGCCGAAAAGATAGGCGACCCGGTCGGCGATCTCGGACCCCCTGGCCAGATTGTAATTGATCAGCGGCTCGCCGACGATATCGCCCGCCGTCATGCGCGGATTGAGCGAGGAATAGGGATCCTGGAAGACGACCTGCATCTCGCGCCGGAACGGACGCATGTCCCGGCGGCCGAGATTGTTGATGCGCCGGCCGCGCAGGCGGACGACGCCCGAGGTGGGCTCGATCAGCTTGAGGATCGTCTTGCCGGCGGTCGACTTGCCGCAGCCGCTTTCGCCGACAAGGCCCAGCGTCTCGCCGGCGCGCAGCGTGAAGCTGATGCCGTCAACGGCATAGACATAACCGGCGACCCGCGAGAGAAGACCCTTGCGGATGGCAAAATGCTTCTTGAGATCGACGACCTCCAGCAGCGGGGCGCTATCAGCCGCGGCGGGGGCTCGTTCGGGGGACAGGACGGCCGCCATCATGCCTCCGCGGCGACGCGCGCCGATTCCCAGCAGGCTGCCGAATGACCGGCGGCCTTTTCCTCAAACGGCGGGTATTCGCGCCGACAGCGTTCGGTAGCGTAGGCGCAGCGCGGCGCAAAAATACAGCCGACTGGCTCTTCGCGCAGCGACGGCACGACGCCGGGAATCTCGGCGAGGCGCTTGCGACTCTTGGCGGGATCGAGGGCGTCGGTGAGGCGCGGCACGGAATCGAGCAGCCCGCGCGTGTAGGGATGGCGTGGGCGACGGAACAGCGCATCGACGGGCGCTTCCTCGACCTTGCGGCCGGCATACATCACGACGACCCGCTGAGCGGTTTCGGCGACAACGCCGAGATCGTGGGTGATCAGGACGATCGCCGCGCCGATCTTCTGCTTGAGGTCAATCATCAGATCGAGAATCTGCGCCTGGATGGTGACGTCGAGCGCGGTCGTCGGTTCGTCGGCGATCAGCAGCTTGGGATTGCAGGCTAGCGCCATGGCGATCATCACCCGCTGGCGCATGCCGCCCGAAAGCTGGTGCGGATATTGGCCGATGCGCCGCGCCGGTTCGGGAATCTTGACCAGGGCCAGCATCTCGGTCGCGCGCTGGAGCGCCTGGCGGCGATCGAGCCCCTGATGTAGCGTAAGCGTTTCGGCGATCTGCCGGCCGATGGTGAGGACCGGATTGAGAGAGGTCATCGGCTCCTGGAAGATCATCGATATTTCGTTGCCGCGGATGTGGCGCATCTCGGTCTCGGACAACGCCAGGAGATCGCGCCCGGCGAAGCGGATCGATCCGGCGACGACGCGCCCCGGCGGGGAGGGGATCAGGCGCAGGATCGACAACGCGGTGACGCTCTTGCCGCAACCCGATTCGCCGACCACCGCCAATGTCTCGCCGGGCTTGACCGAATAAGACACGCCGTCGACCGCCCGCACGATGCCATCGCGGGTGAAAAAATGCGTCTTGAGGCCCTCGATCTCGAGGATCGGGGCCGTGGAGGCGTCGGCGGGCAGGGAAGGGGAAGCCGCGTCGACCATGAAACCTTACATCCGGCGGGCAAGGCGCGGGTCGAGCGCGTCGCGCATCCCGTCGCCGACCAGGTTGACCGCCAGCACGGTCAGCGACAAAAAAATTCCCGGAAACAGGATAATGTAAAAAGCGATCTGGAACAGGCTGCGTCCCTCGGCCATGATGTTGCCCCAGCTCGGGATGTTGGGCGGCGTGCCGGCGCCGATGAAGCTGAGGATCGCTTCGGTGATCATCGCCGAGGCGCAGATATAAGTGCCCTGGACGAGCAGCGGGGCGACCGTATTGGGCAGGATATGGCGGGCGAGAATGCGCACGAAGCCGGTGCCCGAGGCGATCGCCGCCTCGACAAAAGGTTGCTCGCGCAGGGACAGCACGACGCTGCGAATCAGGCGGGTGACGCGCGGCACCTCGGCGATGGTGATGGCGACAATAACGTTCTCGACGCTCGCTTTGGTCAGCGCCATCAGGGCGATGGCGAGCAGGATCGGCGGGATGGACATCAGTCCGTCCATCACCCGCATGATGATCGTATCGGCAAGCCGGACATAGCCGGTGACGAGCCCGAAGACGAGGCCGACCAGCGTGCTGAACAGGGCGACCGAAAGCCCGACGGCCAGCGAAATGCGCGCGCCGTAGATGGTGCGGCTATAGATGTCGCGGCCGAGCATGTCGGTGCCGAACCAGTATAGCTCCGACGGCTGGCGCAGGCGACGAATGGGCGACACGGCCTGCGGATCGATGGTCCACAGATAGGGGGCCAGAATCGCGATGGCGATCATCGCGCCGAGAATGACGAAGCCGGCGATCATGGTCGGATGGCGGCGGAGGGCGCCGGCGATCATGTCGCGCCAGGCGGCGCCGGTCGGTTTCAGGGTATCGGATGCGGCGGTCGCCATATCAGTACCGGATCCGCGGATCGAGGAAGGTGTAGCTGATATCGACGGCAAGATTGATCAGCACGTAGGTCGCCGAGAAAATCAGGATCACGCCCTGGATAATCGGGTAATCGCGTCGCAAAATGGCGTCGACCGTCAGACGGCCGATGCCGGGAATGGCGAACACCGTTTCGGTGACCACGACGCCGCTGATCAGTAGCGCAATGCCGATACCGATGGTGGTGACGATCGGCACAGCCGCGTTCTTGAGGGCGTGGCCGAGCAGCACCTGGTCGGCGGCGAGACCTTTGGCCTGAGCGGTGCGGATGTAATCCTGGGCGAGCACGTCGAGCATGCTGGCGCGCGTGATGCGGGCGATCAGCGCCATGAAGGTGATGCCGAGGGCGAAGCTCGGCAGGATCAGGCGCTCCAAGAACGGCCAGAATCCGTCGGTGATGCTGGCATATCCTTGAACCGGAAGCAGATCGAGGCCGACCGAGACGCCAAAAATCAAAAGATAGGCAAGAACGAAGATGGGGACGGAAAAGCCGACGACCGCAAATGCCATCACAAGGCGGTCGAGCCATTGCCCCGCCTTCCATGCGGCGAGCACACCCATCGGCACCGCGAAAACGACGGATGCCAAGATCGCCACGCAGGACGGCCCACAGCCAATCGCCGAAGCGAACGAGGAACGGCTGGTCGAGCCCAAGCTTCGCCCGGATGCGGAGGATGTCGTCGACGGTGGCGAAATCGCCGGCGATGATGACGGCGGGATCGCCCGGCGTCAGGTAGAGAAGCGAGAAGACGAAGACGGCGACCACCCCCATGACGGGGATGGTCGCCAGCAATCGCCGAACGATATAGGCGAACACGCGTGTTCGACCGGCCGGATTACTTCTTCTCGACGTTCCACAGGAAGGTCACGGGAGCGATGATCACGCCCTCGATGTTCTTGCGGAATGCGGTCGGCAGGATGAACTGCGCGGTGGGGATGAAGGGAACGACGTCCCAGCCGCGAGTCTGCATCTCCTCCGCGATCTTCTTCTGCGCCGCGACATCGGGCGCATCGAACCACTTCTTGCGCAGCTCCTCGAGCTTGTCGTCGGTCGACCAGCCGAACCAGCCGGCAGCGCCGTTGCCGCGCAGCGGCGCATTGACCGCCGGATTGGCGAGGTCGGTGCCAACCCACCAGGTGTGGAAGATGCTCCAGCCGCCCTTGTCGACCGGCTCCTTCACCGCACGGCGGTTGAGCAACGTGCCCCAGTCACTGGCTGCGACCTCGGCGTTGACGCCGATCTTGCGCAGAAGATCGGCGGTCAGCAACGCCTGGGCATGGACGATCGGCTGGTCGGTCGCCGACAGGATGGCGACCTTCTCGCCGTTATAGCCTGCTTCCTTGACCAGCTGCTTCGCCCTGTCGAAGTTGCGATTTCCCTTCATCACGTCGGAGCCGACGCCGCTCTCCATCGGCGTACCGCAGGTGAAGAACGACATGCACGGCTTGCCGTTTTTCTCGCTGCCGGCGATCGCAAGCAGGTAGTCGCGCTGATTGATGACGTGCAGCAGCGCCTGGCGCATTTTCGGATTGTTGAACGGCGGCTGCAGATGGTTGAAGCGAACCATGCCGATCGAGCCGAGCGGATCGATATTCTCGATCTTGATGTCCCGGCTGCGGGCCAGAACCGGCAGCAAATCGCCCGGCGGCTGTTCCCACCAATCGACCTCGCCGGCGGCCAGCGCGGCGGCGGCGGTGGCGGAATCGGGAATGTAGATCCATTCGACCCGGTCGACCTTGGCGACCTTGCCGCCCGATGCCCAGCTCGGCGGTTCTTTGCGCGGCACATAATCGGTGTTTTTGACATAGACGACCTTGTTGCCGGGAACCCATTCGCTGGCGACGAATTTGAACGGTCCCGAACCGATGGCCTCCTTGATCTGTTCGCTCGCATCGGTCTTGGCGATGCGCTCGGGCATGATGAAGGGAACGTTGCTGCTCGGTTTGGCCAGCGCGTCGAGCAGGAGGGCGAAGGGGCGTTTGAGGACGATCTTGAAGGTCTTGCTATTGAC
>JACQAF010000019.1 GCA_016195145.1 Rhodospirillales bacterium | reverse complement strand
TCGCGGACGGTCAGGCGCAGCCGGAAAAACCATCGGCAGCCATCTTGGTCTCGTATTTGGGGCCGACTTCGCTGCCGGGCACAAGGTTCGGCTTGGCGGCCGCCCAATCGTCGGGCTTCACCACCACCATCCAGCCCTTGTCATAAGGGTCTTCGTTGGCCGCCGCCGGCGTGCCGACCAGCGTATCGTTGGCCGCGACCACCTCGCCGCTGAAGGCGATCTTGGCCGGGCCGACCCATTTGCCGCTCTCGATGGTCGCGCAGGACTTGCCGGCATCGACCCGGCGGCCCGGCTTCTTGGGCGTGAAGGCGACAAGCTGCCCGGCCATCGCCACGGCGACCGCGGTCATGCCGGCGCGAACCGTGCCGTCGCCAAGATCCTTGTACCAGATATTATTTTCGACGTCGTAAAGCAGATCGTCCGGCAGATTGCAGCCGCGCACCACAGGCATAAGGGTCCCCCTCGTCCGAAACTCGATCCGTTGGCGTTTCCTACTCGCCGGCAGCGCGAAGTGGGCGGGAGGAGCAGCAAAACTCCCCAAGCCCGGCGACCTGCATCTTGCCGGCGACGAACAAGTATAAATGCGACAGGACCATCGAAGCCAGCAACAACCGCTTGGCGGTCTCGGGATGGTCCGGGTCGCCCGTTACCAGATTGTAGTAATAAACCAGCTCGCGCACCGTTTCGCGGCAGGCGTTGAAGCTCGGCTCGCCCTGCGCGCCCTGGCGGTGTAGGGCAAGAACGCGAAAGCCTTCCTTTTTGTCGAGCGTGGGCGGGAGCCCGCGCCCGATCGCCCAATGCTCAAGGATTTCCTCGCCCAGCGCCAGCAGTTCGCGCGCCGCCGCGTCGGCCTCGCCGGGGATAGCCTGCAGGACGTCGATCCGCGCCTCGATTTCGGCGAGGGGGCGCAGCCGCGCCGATGTGGCGGCCGCGGTCATACCGCCAACCCCCGTTCGCGCAGCAGCGGCAGCGAATCCGAGATGTTCTCGTGCACGCCGAGATCGCGCGGATTGAGCCCGAGCGCCAGCCCGAGGAGTTGGGTGAAATAGAGGATGACCGGCGTTGTCTTGATGCCGAAGCGTTTTTCGGCCCGCACCTGGTGCATCTCCAGCCCCGAATGGCAGGTCGGGCATTCGGTGGCGATAACGTCGGCGCCGCACGCCTCGGCGGCGCGCAGCAGGTTGAGCACCAGCTTGGTCGAGATGTCGGAATCGGACAGCGAGTGCGCCCCGCCGCAGCAGGCCGTCTTCAGCGGGTAATCGACAATCTCGGCCCCGGCGGCGGCGAGCAGGTCGTCCATGAAATGCGGCTGCGACGTCGATTCCGAGCCGGGCCCCTTGTCTTTTTCCGGGAAAATATGCCGCGGGCGGGTGTACATGCAGCCATAGTAATTGGCGATCTTGAGGCCCTTGAGCGAATTGCGGACGCGCTCGCGGATGCCGTCCTCGCCGATCGATTCCTTGAGCCAGTCGAGGGCGTGGATGGTCTCGACCTCGCCGGCCTTGTAGGTGCCGTGCCCCGCCTTCTTCGACAGGCTGTCGACGACCTGGCGCGATTCCTCGTCATTGGCGAGGTCGTATTCGGCCTTTTTGAGGTTGTGATAGCAGCCGTTGCAGGGCGCCATCACCGCGTCATAGCCCATCTCCTGCGCGGCGATCGCCATGACGCGGGACGACAGATAGGTCTGCAGTTTGGGGTCGATGTTCTTGACCTCCATCGCCCCGCAGCAATTCCAGTTCTTGACCTCGTCGATCTCGAGGCCGAGCGCCGCGCCCAACGCCTTGGTCGAGCGGTTATAGCTATGGCCCGTCCCTTCGAGCGCGCAACCGGGGTAATAGGCGACTTTCTGGTACTTCTTGGCGGTCATGGATCGGCCTTTCGGTGTGGCGTCGGTCAGTTCTTCAGCGCTGCGATCAGCGCCTTGCGATCGAGATGCGGCTGCGGCTGTTGCGCGTCGGGCGCTTCCGGCGCGTCGGCCGGCAGGCCGAGGGCCTTGCGATGCGCGGCTTCTTTCTCGTGCACATATTCGTTGATCGCGGCGCGGGCGCGGGCCCAGCCGCGGGCGCGCGGATGGAACAGGGTCTGCAGCCCCAGCCCGATCAGCATTTTCACCGGCAGATACTTGATCATCCGCTTGACCATGCTCAGCAGCCAGTCCTGCACCACCGGCTGGCCGGTGCGGGCGAAAAAGCGGCGGATCAGGCGGCTTTCCTCGATCTTGCCCTTGGCGAAGACCTGGCCGGCGAATTCCTCGTCGAAAATCTGCAACGGCGATTTCGGCGTGTGGCCCTTGAGGGTGAGCCAGTGCGAGGTCGCCTTCATCACCCCTTCCGGGAACACGTCGCGCGGGCAGGCATAGGTGCATTTGTTGCAGCTGACGCATTGCCAGATGATGTCCTTGTCGCGCAACAGCTCCGATTCCATGCCCGTGCGGATCAGGTAGATCCAGTAGCGCGGGTTGAAATCGGGATTGATCGCGTTCACCGTGCACGAATTGGTGCACGATCCGCATTGCCAGCAGCGATTGATGTGTTCGCCGCCCGGCAGCGCCGCGATCTCGTCCTCCATTTTTTCGTTGTAGTCGCTGACTACACGCGTCTGGATGAAGGTACTCCAGTGGCCCGAAACATCGACCCCTTCGATCACCAGCTTGTCGTGGGTGAGAAGGTTCTCCTCGCGGATCAGGTGTTTCTCGTGGATCGGCATGGGGCAATGTCCTAGTTGAGGAGCTTGGGGTCGGAGAGGACGAAGGCTTCGCCATCGATCAGCTTGAGCCGGGTCCGCCCGGTCTCGGTATCGAGGCCGTCGAGGCCGAGCATGCGCCGGGCGTACTGCATCGGATCCTCGGCCGAGGAAAAATCGGTGCGCAGATACGAACCGCCCTGGGCCGAGATATATTCGGCGTAGATTTCCGCGAACAGCAGGTCGATATAGAACGGCATGTCGCGAAACACGCCGTTCTTCGACAGGAACTGCGACAGCTCCTCGCGCAGGACGAGGAAGGTCTCGTAGTCGTCGGGCACCGGAATGCGCAGCCGGTCGACATCCGGATGAAACCAGATTTCGCGCAACACCCCGGTATTGGCCTTGGCGTCCCAAACCCAGCGGGCCATCAGCGGGTACTGCTCGGGCCGGCTGAAATGGAGAAGCTCGGCGGCGAGGTCGCGCACCCAGCGATGCTTGCGGTCAGCCGGAAAGCGGGCGCAGAAGGCGGCCACGCGCGCATCGGCCGTCGTCGTGTCCTGCGACCCGTCGAGCAGCTCGACGATGCCCGCCTGCAGACCGGCGAAAGCATTGCCTTCGAGCCAGCCGCCGATGCGCCGGCGCACCGGCGCGATGAACACGCACAGCGCCTTGAAATCGGTCTCCGACAAATTGCGGAAACGCTCCTGGCCGAGCATTTCGTCGAACAGCGAGGCCTTGAGATGGATCGCTGACACCCAGCGCTCGACGCCGCCCTGCGGTTCGGCCCCGCGAATCACAGCTTCCATGGCCGCGCTCAACCGTTCGCCCGAAAGATCGAGCGCCGGCCGTTCGGCCGGTCCGGCATCCATCGTGTCACTCCGCCGCCGCCGCGACCGCGCTGCGCGCGGCGCCGAGCGCCGCCAGCGCCGCCGCCTGGCCCTGGGCGATCGAATCGTCGATCGTCTCCGGCCCGATCGCCGCGCCGGCGACGAACACGCCGGCGCGCGAGGTGCCGCCCATCGCGCTGTAGGTCGAAGCGCGCTCGACATGGCCATGACGCTGAAGCTTTACGTCGAACACCGACGAGATCAGCATGTTGTCGACATTGGGGTCCATGCCGATGGCGTGCACGACCATGTCGAAGGGAATGGTGATCGGGCGCTTGACCAGCGTGTCCTCGCCCTTGACGATCAGTTTCTCGCCGTTCGAGGTCACCTCGGCGATGCGGGCCTTGATGTACTTGACCTTGAATTCTTCCTGCGAGCGCCAGTAATAGTCGCCCTCGTAGAGGCCGAAGGTGCGGATGTCCATGTAGTAAATGTAGACATGGCAACCCGGCAGCTCCTCGCGGATTTCCATGGCGAGATTGGCCGACACCGTGCAGCAGATCTTCGAGCACCATTCGCGGCCGATCTGCCGGTCGCGCGACCCGACGCAGAGAAGAATGGCGACACGTTCCGGCTTGCGGCTGTCGGACGGGCAGCGCACGCCCTTGCCCGAGGAGATCATCTGCTCGACCTGGGTCGTCGTCACCACGTCGGGAAACGTGCCGAAACCCCATTCCGGCTTGTTGACCGAATCGAAATGGGTAAAGCCGGTGCACAGAATCGCCGATCCGGCCTCGACCGTGGTTCCGTTAGCGAGCGTCGCGCGAAACTCGCCGGGTTTGCCGTCGAATGTCTTAACCGTCGTGCCCTTGCGAATCTCGATCAGCTTGTTGGTCTCGACCCGCGTGACCATCGATCCGATGGCGTCCTTCGCCCACTGCCCCGATGGCACCAGCTTGGCGTAACCGGACAGAATGGGCGCGCCGCCGAGACGGTTTTCCTTCTCGACCAGCACCACGCTTTGGCCGAGCGAGGCAAGGGCGTGGGCCGCGCTGAGGCCGGCGGGACCGCCGCCGACCACAAGAACCGGACGAGTCATCGAATGCTCCTGACGCTTCGTTATTTGGTTGTCGCTGCGTTACGGCGTTTCCACCTGCTACTTCGCGGCGGCCTGCTGCGGTGGCGGCAGCGGCCTGAACCCGGGGCCGGACGTGATCGCCAGCCGCGGATCGTAGAGCCGGTCGGGCGTCTTGCCGGCCTCGATTTCCTTGAGATAGGACTCGAACCCCGCCTTGGCCTTCGGCCAATCGATGCCGAGCTGCTCCATCAGTCGCTCAACCGGCGAGGCGTGCCAGTGCAGCTGCACGATCTTGTACGGATCGGCGCCGCAGGCGAGTGCCGCGAACTGGCAATCGGCCATGATCGGCAGATCGGTCTGCTTGCCGGCGGCGCGGCTGATCCACTGGTTCTTGTCGAGCGTGGTGATGCAGCCTGTATCGTGGCCGATCATCATGTCGGCGTTGGCTTCCTCGACCGCGACCCTGATCTTGCGGTCGATGGCGAAGGAACGGGTGAACTCGCGCTCCGAGATGATGTGCCGGAAGCCGAAGCCGCAGCAATCGTACCAGGTCGAATAGTCGATCACCTGGCAGCCCAGCTCGGCGATGATGCCGGTCGATACCGCGACGCGGTTGCCTTCGAGGATGCCGTCTTCGTAGATCGCGTCCTCGGGCACCATTTTATAGACGTGGCAGGCCGGATGGATGGTGGCGCGCACGCTGCTCGTGTCGATCACCTGATGCTTCTTGATCTCGCGGCGCATGACGTGCAGCCATTCGGAGTAATGCACGATCTCCTCGGGAATGAGGAGCTTGCCGTCGACGAGGCGGCCGAGCTTGCCGAGGATCTTGCGCACGCGCTCGCGCAGCTCCGCCGAACGCAGCAGATAGCCGCGGATTTCCTTGTAGTTGCCGAACGACGTGCCGCAATGGACCAGCGGGTAGTAATAGCCCGGCGGCAGGCCCTGGGCGGTCGAGGCGACATAGGCCTGGTGGAAATTGCGCAGGAACACCGCGGCCAGCGATTCGACGTTGCCGATGCCCGAGCCGTGATAGTTCCACGCCGTGCATGAGGTCTGGTCCGTCTCGTCGAGATAGCGGATGTTCATCTTGTTCATCAGCCACAAGAGCGATGTCGGGTAGCCCGGAATGTTGCCGCACTGGCCGCAGCTCTTGTGATGCCAGAGCTGCTGGATGGGGATTTTCTTCTCCCATCCGTACAGCGTCTTGGCGATCACCGGCTGGTGCTCGTCTTGGATGCGGTGGACGAGGATTTCGCCGTCCTTCTCGAGCTGCCACATCGCGTCGCGCACGTCTTCGACGCGATCCTTGTTGGTCAGCATCGAGCGTTTGTCGATCTTCGCCTCGACCCAGGCGGTGGCGACCCGCGCTTCCTGCGGCGAAAGCTTGGCGTCCTTCCACTCGGCGCCGTGGCCGGTAAGGCGCTCGCCGGGCTGCTGCTTGCCGGCGTTGGGATTATCGATGCTCGCCATATCCCGTCTCCTCTTTTACCTAACACGTCCCTAAAATATCGCTTCGTCCCGCGGTCCGGTCTTCTCGGTTGCCAATTTCCTGCCGCACGGCGTTCCTAGTCGTCCTTCTGCTCGGTGACAAACTCGTCCCATTCCTCGCGCTTCTCCTCCATGATGTCGGAGATGACGTCGAACAGGTTTTCGTCGATCGTTTCGAGCTGCTTGAGCACGCCGGTCATCTCCCAGATCGTGTAGAGTTCGACCGAGGTCTTGAGGTTGACTTCCCACGCCGTCGTGGTGGTGTTGAGCGTCGGCATCGGGATCGCCTGGCGCAGCAGCTTGAGCGGCGCATCGACCTTGGAGATGTTCGGTCCCCAGTCGGCGAAATGCTGCGGGTTGATCATGTCGGGGGCGAGCTGGTTGCCGGTCGAGATGAGCTTCAGCATGACGCGCGAGAACGGGCGCAACACGTCCTGCGCCGACTTCATGCCGTGCTTGATGGCGGTCTCGCGCATAATCATGATCAGGCCGCCGGGCGAATTCTCGAACGGGCAACGCGCGGCGCAGGTGTAGCATTGCGCGCAGGCCCAGATCTTTTCCTGCATCGCGTCGTAAATGCCTTCGAGATTCTCGGTCCACAGCAGCTGAACGATCTCGCGCGGGCTGAAATCGTAGTAATGCGCGGCGGGGCAGGTGGCGGTGCAGATGCCGCAATTGAGGCAGCCGTTCAGCTCGTGATCGAAGCGCAGATCGGCCTGGATGTCCTTGAAGATTTCCTGGAGTTGGCCGCGATCAACCGCCGGCGTCTCGGAAATCGGATCGCCGATATAGCTCTGGATGCGGCTGCCGTGGGCGTGGGTCATCTTGCGCGCACCATCCCTAGTAAGTCAGCACCTTGCAGTCGCCCTCCATCATCTCTTCGATGACATGGGCGCCGCCGACGATCCCCTCGCATTCGGGGATCAGGTCGTCCTTGGTCATATCGAACAGGTCGAGATTGGGCGAGCAGCAGTAGAATTTGACCCCGGCCTCGTGCGCTTCCTTGATGAAATCGTAAACTGATTTGGGCGAGCCCGGCTTGACCACCAGCTTTTCGGCCACGCCCTTTTTCATCAACGCGCCGGCGGTTGCGGTGCATACAACCTCGACTTCGTAATCCATCGCCGCCGCCACGGTTGCCTGAAAAAACGGCGCGCCGAGTTCCTCGCCATTGCGAGGATCGGTGTTTACCATAATGATCATCAACTTCTTGGCCATGTTGTTTCCTCGCCAAGGGCATATTAATCACCCTGAGGGCCGACGATGCCAACCCCCATTTTCCGCTCATGATAGAACGGCAGATCAGGGATGCAAGAAAAATATTAGAGAATTCTAAAATAACATGACTTGCTAATAGGTTTGCGACCTTTTTAGGGGGTCATGGCGGGGTTAACGCTGGATCGGAATGATGGCCCGCCGCTTCATCTCCGCCTCGCTGAAGGGTTGCATCAAACCGGTCAGCTGGATGACACCGGTCATGATCGGTATCAGCGCATCGGCGATATCTTTTTGCAGGGCGCGGAGTTGGGTCAGAATCGGCCCGATCTCGATGTCGTGCCCGGCAGCATCGACCGGCGAATCGTCGAATTCCATGATCAAGTCTTCGATGATGCCCGGCTTGATCCCAGGATGTCCGGTGAAGCCAAGGCAATTGACGCCGATCTGGAAACAGGCCGGCCGTCCCGCCGAATCGACCGCCAAAATCCGCGCATCGGGCGGTGGAACCGGCCGATCGCGCATGAACGTAACCAGCGGATAGGATGCCGGCATATATCCGCCAAGCGCCTCATCGGAAACACGTTTTACCGTTTCGACAGAGAAGGTAAGGGGGTGTGATTCGACAGTGCCTTTGGCGGCCAGCGCCAAGATCTGCGCCCCCAATCCCCAGGCGATAATGGCCTTTTTGCGGACTAGAAAATCGCGCGTCAGGCGGATTTCCGCCTCAAGGCCCGGCAACCGGCGCGGCGCCCCGGCCTCGCCACCGGCGCCCCAAACACCGCCACCCATAAGAATCAGGCCGTCGGCGTTGAAGGCAGTGCCGGGCACCTTTCCCTCGGTTGTGAATGGCCGGACATACTGGAAACCGATTCCGCGCCCCTCGAAATGATCTTCGATCAGCCCCAAAAATTCGGAATCGCAGTGCTGGAGGGCAAAAACCTGCCGTTTATTGTCGATATTTACCAATAGCTAAACCCACCTGGCGATTCAGCATACCCTTATATGCAAAAGGAATAATATATTGTGTTGCGAGCAAATGATACCTCATGTTACTTTTTCAAACGGCGGGTAAAAAAATAAAAAGCCAAGCCGTAGCCGGCGCCACAATGGCGCCCAAGGTTGCGTCGCCCCGTTTAGGGCTGATTGTTCTGGGAGGGACATTATGCGCGTTGCAATGACGACAGCTGCGGCATTTTTTGCACTGACGGTGGCGGCTTGCGCCGAAACGCCGGCCGGGAAACCTGCGGCGGTTGCGCAAGCAACTCCGGCGGCTCCAGCGGCTGCGCCGCCGCCTGCCTTGGTCAAATTCGAAATCAAGAATGGCGGCATTCCGGCGTCGCTGACCGGCAAACCCGGCGATGCGGCCGCCGGAAAAAAGATTGTCGTCGGCCGCCGGTTGGGTAATTGCCTTGCCTGCCACGAAATCAGCACGCTGAAAAACGAGGAATTCCACGGCAATACGGGCCCCGTTCTCGACGGGGTCGCGGGCCGCCTGAGCGCCGCCGAGATGCGCTTGCGTCTGGTCGACGCGACCAAGGTTACGCCGGATACCATGATGCCGCCCTTCTATCGCACCGAGGGGCTTAACCGGGTGCGCAAGGAATTCGTCGACAAGACGATCCTGTCGGCGGATCAGATCGAGGATGTTCTGGCGTTCCTAGTGACGTTGAAGTGAACGGCGCATCGCCCGCGCTTCGGCTATCGATTGTTTGCAAAGCTTTCTCACGGAGGAGATAACGTAAATGTCGGCAATTAAGAGCATGGATGGCATCAGCCGCCGCCGATTGCTGGTCGGCGCCGGAATGGGCGCGACGGCGCTGGCAGGCGCCGCATTGACCGGCAGCGAGGCGCGCGCGCAGGACAAGAAGCCGCCCGATGCGATGGAAGTTCTCGACAAGCTGGTCGGCGGCAAAAAGGCGAAGGAGGGCAAGGTCAAAGTTCGCATGCCCGAGATCGCCGAAAACGGCAACACCGTGCCGCTTACCGTCGCGGTCGACAGCCCGATGACGGCGCAGGATTACGTCAAAACCGTGCATGTGGTCGCCGACGGCAATCCGAATCACGAAGTCGTGTCGATCCACTTCACGCCGCTGGCCGGCAAGGCCGAACTCTCCACCCGTATGCGGCTCGCGCGGACCCAAAGCGTCATCGCTTATGCCGAGATGAGCGACGGGTCGGTGTGGTCGGGCAAGGCTGAGGCCAAGGTCACCATCGGCGGCTGCGGCGGCTGATCGGAAACTCGTAATCGGGAGATTGTAAAAAATGTCCACGGCACGTATCCGCCTGCCCGCCAACGCCAAAAAGGGCGAAGCGGTCGAAATCAAGACCCTGATCACCCACGTGATGGAATCCGGCCAGCGCCGCGGTTCCGACGGCAAGCCGATTCCGCGCAAGATCCTCAACAAGTTCGCTTGCGACTACAATGGCAAGCGGGTCTTGAGCGTCGATATTGCGCCGGCCATCGCGGCCAATCCGTATATCGCTTTCTTCGTCACCGCGACCGAAACGGGCACGCTCGATTTCGCGTGGACCGACGACGACGGCACGGTGATCAAGGAACAATCGAAGATCACGGTTACCTGAGATAACGTCGCATCCGAACGACGCGTAACCGCGCCTTGCGACCGTACGAACGAATAACTGCGCCGGGGAGGAAAATCGCATGAAGGAAGCTATCTGAGCGAGCCGGTGAAGCAGTTCGAGCTCGACGGCGAGAAATCGGGCTTCCTCTTCGCCACGCCGGACACCCAGGCGATGCAGATGGATGATTTCGACAACCCGGCTTTCCTGTGGGTTCAACAGGGCGAGCAGATGTGGACCAAGGTCGAAGGCCAGGCCGGCAAGTCCTGCGCCTCGTGCCACGGACCCGCTTCCAGCATGCGCGGCGTTGGGGCCACCTACCCCAAGGTCAGCAAGGAAACCGGCAAGCTCTTCGCGCTCGAGCACCAGATCAATTACTGCCGGACCGAGCGCATGAAGGCATCCGAACTGCCGTGGGAAAAGCCGGAGATGCTCTCGATCTCGACCTTCGTGATGTACCAGTCGCGCGGGTTGCCGATCAATGTGTCGATCGACGGGCCGGCCAAGAAGTTCTATGACTAAGGCGACAAGCTCTATCACACCCGGCGCGGCCAGCTGAACCTGATGTGCGTCAACTGCCACGAGCAGAACGCCGGCAACTATGTTCGCGCCGACCTTCTGTCCGAAGGACAGGTAAACGGCTTCCCGACTTACCGCCTCAAATGGGCGCGCGTCGGCTCGATCCACTACCGGATGGAAGAGTGCTACAGCCAGGTACGCGCCACGCCTGAGCCTTATGGTTCCGAGGAACTGACCAAGCTACAGCTTTATCTGGCTTGGCGGTCGAATGGACTGTTGCTCGAATCGCCGGCGGTGCGACGCTAAGCATCACCGCCACGTTTGGTAAGCCGATGCGATCCCGGCCTCGTCCATCTAGAATGGGGCCGGGATTAAAATGTCAGCGATCGGGATTGTCGCAGCATTAACGATTGCATGTGAGGATCGATCATGCTCACACGCCGTGACTTTCTCCAGGTGGCGGCCGCCACCGCAGTCCTGACCGGAGCCTCCGGCTCCCTGTCCCGGCTTGCCGCCCAGCAGCGCCTGACCCAGGCCGATTTGCTGCGCTTCCAGCCGCTGGGTCAGGTAACCCTTCTCCATTTCACCGATCTCCACGCCCAGCTCGTGCCGCTTTATTTCCGCGAGCCGACCTGGAACATCGGCGTGGGTAGCATGCGCGGCCTGGTGCCGCACCTGACCGGCGCCGATCTGCTGCGCCAATACAACATCGCCCCGGGGACGCCCGAAGCCTATGCCCTGACTGATCAGGATTTTACTGCGCTCGCCCGCAGCTATGGCCGCGTCGGCGGTCTCGACCGGATGGCGACGTTGATCAAGGCGATCCGCGCCGAGCGCCCCAACAACACGCTGCTGCTCGACGGCGGCGATAGCTGGCAAGGCTCCTATACCGCGCTCCAGACCCGGGGCGAGGACATGGTCAGCGTCCTCAATACGCTCGGCATCGATGCGATGACCGCCCATTGGGAGTTCACCTATGGGCAGGATCGCGTCAAGGAGCTGGTCAAAAAGACCCGCCATCCCTTCCTCGCGGGCAACGTGCGCGATGCCACATGGAACGAGGACATCTTCAGCGGCGAGACCTTCTTCGAGCGCGGCGGCGTCAAGATTGCGGTTATCGGCCAGGCCTTCCCCTACACGCCGATCGCCAACCCGCGCTACATGATGCCCGACTGGTCGTTCGGCATTAACGAAGAGCGTCTGGTCGAGCGCATTGCCAACGTGCGCGCCCAGGGCGCGGAGCTGGTCGTCCTGCTGTCCCATAACGGCTTCGATGTCGACCGCAAGCTCGCCGCGCGCATATCCGGCATCGACGTCATCCTGACCGGACACACCCATGACGCCATCCCCGACGTCGTCAAGGTCGGCGACACCCTGCTCATCGCATCGGGCAGCCACGGCAAGTTCCTCGCCCGCCTCGATCTCGATATCAAGAACAAGCGGATCGCCGCATGGCGCTTCAAGCTGATCCCGGTTCTTTCCGACGTGATCACGCCCGATCCGGAGACGGCGACCCTGGTGCGCCAGGTTCGCGCCCCTCATCAGGCCGAGCTCGACCGCGTGCTCGGGCAGACCGAAACCCTTCTCTATCGTCGCGGTAATCTCGCCGGCACTTTCGACGACCTTATCTGCCAGTCCTTGCTGGTCGAGCGCGACGCCCAGATCGCCCTGTCGCCGGGCTTCCGCTGGGGGGCGACGCTCCTGCCCGGCCAGGACATCCGCGTCGAGGACGTTTTCTCGCAGACGGCGATCACCTATCCCAACGTCTATCGCACGGAATTCACCGGCGCCTACCTCAAGGAAGTTCTCGAAGACGTCGCCGACAACCTGTTCAATCCCGACCCCTATTATCAGCAGGGCGGCGACATGGTCCGGGTGGGCGGCATGTCCTTCTCGCTCAATGTCAGCGCCGGCATCGGCAGCCGTATCTCCGACATGCGCCTGCACAAGACCGGCGAAACCATCGACCCCGAGAAGAACTACGTCATCGCCGGCTGGGCGTCGGTCAACGAAGACACCCAAGGCCCACCGGTCTGGGATCTGGTCATGCGCCATATCGCCTCGCGCAAGACGGTGCGTATCGACGAGAACCGGTCGGTCAAGGTCATCAATAGTTAGGCGCAAAAGAGCGATGCGCGTGGTCGGCAGCTACACACCCCTGCCGACCGGCGCCTGATAACTGAAGGCCGTCGCGCGCCAGCGCACAAGGTACATACGCAAAGACAATGGGATTTGACGTTTCCTACCCAGCCGCCGCTCTTGCCGGGCTACTCAGCTTCGTCAGCCCTTGCGTGCTGCCGCTGGTGCCGCCTTATCTCGGCTTCCTTGGCGGGGTCACCCTCGACCAGATGACCGCCGGCCGCGAAGCCGACCCGCGCGCCGCACGCCGGGTATTTTATGCGGCGGTGGCCTTTGTCCTCGGGTTTATTACGGTTTTCGTCGCGCTTGGCGCTACGGCCTCGGCGATCAGCCAGGTTCTGATTGCCAACGCCGAATGGGTTGGCAGGATTGCCGGCACCATCATCGTTGTTTTCGGCCTGCATATGATGGGGCTGTTCCGCATCGGTTTCCTCAATCGCGAGGCACGGGTCCATGTCGAGCGGCGACCCGCCGGGCTGATCGGGGCCTATTTCATCGGCCTCGCCTTCGCCTTCGGCTGGACACCCTGCGTCGGCCCGGTATTGGCGGCCATCCTCACCGTGGCGGCGGGGCGCGAATCGGCCTGGGAGGGGGCGGCTCTGCTCGCCACCTATGGGCTTGGCATCGGCATACCGTTCCTTATCGCCGCCCTGTTCGCTCGGTCGTTCATGGCCTTCACCAAGCGTATCCGTCCCTATATGCGGGCGGTCGAGCTATCGCTCGGCGGCCTTCTGGTCGCGACCGGCGGGCTGATATTCTTTGGATCGTTTTCCGAGATCGGCTACTGGCTCTTGCGTGCCTTCCCGGCGCTTGGCCGAGTCGGCTAGATACTTAAATTATCCCCGTAATCCCCAAACGAACTGGCGTCAAAAAAGTCTGATTCCACAAGATGTTCATCTATTTTGCGGCGCTCGCCTGCGTTGAATACTTGACACTCTGCTACTTATTGGTAATTGTTCGCGCCGTCGTCCGTAAAGACATAATTTGCATTGGGCAGATATAGATTTATAAAAAATTGAGGATAAAGATGGGAAAAAACGAGTCATTGGTCAGTCCCTATTTGCGCCGCCCGCCGCGTAAACTTGAAGATGTCGAGCGCGCCAAGGGGCTTCGTCCGGAAGCGCAGCCCTGCGAGCCGATCTTGAAGCCCGAGACCCCCGCGCCGCGCGAGCGCCGAAACAAGGTCTGACTCCTAATCCAAGACTGAAAGTCCTTTGGAAACGTTTGGGCGGCGGTTACTAAACCGCCGCCCTTTTAATCGCTTGCGCCTTGGGGTCTCGGCCCCGCTTCACCGGCCTTAATTGGCCGGCCATGGCCCGATAGTGGATCAGCTCTTCTTGTCCGAGCGGGCCTGCAGGAAGCGTGCAAACGGCAGTTGTTCATAGGCTTTAGCGTGAACGTATTCGAACATCGCCTCGAAATGCCCGGGCTTGAAATAGCCCGGCATGCGCGCAACTTCGCTCGCCCGGCCTACCTTGCCCACAAGTTGTTCTGGGGTTTCCGGGAAGAACTGGATGGTCGGCGTAAAGGAGATGCCGTATTTGCGCGCCATTTCCTTTTCGGTCATCACGGCGCCGTCGAAATCCGTTACTTCGCGCGAGCCGAACAGGTCGAGCTGGATGATCGTGAACCGTTCGCGGACATAGCTGTTGACCACCGGATCGCCGAAATTCACCCGCTGCATTTCCATGCAATAGGGACAGCCGCGCTGATCCCAGATGATCGCCAGCCGCTTGCCTTGCTTGGCGGCATCGGCAATATCCTCGCGCAGGATAAGAAACGAATTGAGGAACCAGGCTTGAGTGTACCGTCCGTCCTCGAGCACGACCGGCTCGATCCGGGCCGCCGCCTTCTGGACGGTCGCGTCCTGGGCCGTCGCCGGCACGGCTGCCGGCCCGCCAAGCATGGCCGCAGCCAGAAGGCCCCAAAAACCAGCGACGATTTTAAGGTCAGTACGCACCATTTGGATTCGTCCTCTTACCCGGTTTTGTTTACTCAGCCGTTAATTAGATTACCCTAAATTGGCTCCGGCCGCAAATTGAGCCCCGAATTACGGCCGGATATAGATCCATCCCTGAAGTTGACGCTCGACGATCTCCGGGATGCCGGCGGTGACGACCTCGACCCCCTCGATCAATGCCTCATTCTGCCGGTCGGTGGCTTCCATCGTGTTGCCGCATGCCAAGAACTCGACGTCATATTGCACAAGGCTCGAAATACGCTCGCGCACCGGCGACGTGCTCTTATACAGTGCGCGGTTGCCGGCCGAAAAAGCGATCACCGCGACCCGGACATTGTCCTGGCCGTAGAATTTTTGGATGTTGACCACGTTATAGAGCAGATCGTTGATCGCGCGCGGATCGTCGCTGGTCAGTTGCAGCATGATCTTGCGCGGGTTGTCGGGGGTCGGTTTCGGCTGGGCGAGAGCGGTTTCGACGGCAAAGGCCGGCTGGGCAAAGACCCAGGCGAAAACGGCCAGAATGGGCAGCAGGCGATATTTCATCATGGGAGGCCCTCCAAATCCTCGATTTGCATTGAACTTCGTTCTTGTCCGCGTCGCACCAGTATAGGAATATGATCTCCATTAGGAAGCACGGATATAACTCCACTTTACCGCCCGTTTCGTCGTCCGTGTTTCAATTTTCCGTATAGGCAAAGTAGGATAACGCACATGAAAGACGTTTCCTGGCGCCAAGCCGGCTATGGCGGGGCCGTATTCGTATCGTCGGCCGGGGGCCTGGTGCTGGAGATCGTCGCCGGCCGCCTGCTCGCCCCCTATGTCGGCATGTCCCTCTATACATGGACAGCGATCATCGCCGTCGTGCTGGCCGGATTTTCCATCGGCCACTGGATCGGCGGCCGGCTCGCCGGCCCCGACTGCGACGCTGCGACCGGCAGCCGGCGGGTCTCGGTGGCGCTGGCCCTGGCGGCGGTCTCAAGCTTCGCCGTGCTTCTCCTGTTGCGGGTGTTTTCCTCGGCCTTACTCGGCGCCGGCCTGCCGCCGATCGTCGCGATCGTCGCGCTGGCGACGCTCTTGTTCCTGCTACCCAGCCTGTTTATCGGCATCGTCTCGCCGATCCTCACCAAACTCTCCGTCGACGCAGCCCCCGGCCATCACGGCCAGGCGATCGGCCGCATGTACGCCCTCGGCGCCGTCGGCTCGATCGTCGGCACGCTTTCGGCCGGCTATTTCTTCATCTCATGGATCGGCTCGATCGGCACGGTGATCGTCGTGGCCGTCGCCTATGCGTTGCTCGCCATTCCCTTTGCGCTTGCCGGCCGCGTCGCCGTCGCCGTGACCGTCCTGCTT
>JACQAF010000261.1 GCA_016195145.1 Rhodospirillales bacterium | reverse complement strand
GGCGACTCGTTCCGTGCCCTGTCGACCACCCCGAATTCATCGAGCGCCCAGTCGGTCGCGCTGACCCGCGCCGACGAAACGGCGCGCTCGCTCAACCAGTTGAGTAACACGGTACAGAGCTTACGCACCGACGCCGACGCCTCGATCGAACGCTCGGTCAGCGCCGTCAATTCAACGCTCAAGAAGATTCAGGATATTAATCTCGAAATCGGCCGATTGCGGGTCAACGGCCAGAGTTCGGCCGATCTCGAGGACAAGCGCGACGTCCTCGTCGACAGCCTGTCCAAGGAAATCGATATTTCGTACTTCACCCGCGAGACAGGCGAAATATGGATCATGACCAAAAGCGGCCGCGCCCTGCTCGACACCAGCGTCCATACGCTCCAATACTCCGCCAAACCCGCCGTCGACCCTTCGATGCGTTACGTAGCGCCGCCGGGACCTAGCGGCTTCAACGGCATCGTCATCGACGGCGTCGATGTCACCGGCGACATCGGCGGCGGCCGTATCGCTGGCTATGTCGGCTTGCGTGACAACCTGCTGGTCCAGGCTCAGGACCAGCTCGACGAAATGGCCGACGGCCTGATCAACGCCTTTTCCAGCAAGGGGCTGGTGCTGTTTTTCGATGGCACGGCCGCCTATAACCCAGTCAACAAGATCGGCCTCGCGCAACGTATCGCCGTCAACCAGAACGTCGTCGTCGCCCCTCGAGCCCTGCGCCACGGCACGAACGCCGCCGGCGTGGTCAATCCGATCCCGGTGCCCGATCCGGTCGGCGACGCGACATTGCCGTTGGCCATCGTCGCCTCCTTCGAAACGCAACGAACCTTCGCCGCCGCTCCCGGCCTGGCGACGGTCGCCACCCTCGAAGGATACGCCAACGCCTTTATCACCTTTCAGGGAACCCAGCGCGCCAATATCGGCGATCAGCTGGAGAACCAGTCGTTGATCACCAACAGCATGGACCAGCGCGTGCGCAACGACAGCGGCGTCAACGTCGACCAGGAGCTGGCGCGGCTTATCCAGCTGCAGAGCTCCTACAGCGCGTCGGCCCGCATCATTTCGGCGGTCAAGGACATGTTCGACGCCTTGATGCGCGTCGCCTGAGCAGAGCGCTACGGAGATTCATCATGAGCACGAACATCTCGACCCAGATTCAAAATCAGACTCTGCTGACCCAGATCACCAATATCCAGAAGCAGCTTCAGCAGGCGCAGAACCAGGTCGTCTCGGGGAAAAAAGCCCAGACCTATAGCGGCCTGCGGGATGCGGCCCAAGTCTCGCTCAACCTCAACAACACCAAGACGACGATCGATACCTACAAAAATACCATCGCCGTCACCCAGGTGCGGATGGAAACCACCCAGCACGCCCTGAATCGCGTCGCCGATATCGCTACCGAAATCCGGAACGCCGCCCGCGTCGCCAGCACGCCGGCCGGCCTCCCGGCCGCCACCGGCAATGGCGCCTTGAAGGCCGAGGCCCAGGCCCGCTTGGCCGAGGTTCTAGCCCTGCTCAACAGCCAGGTCGACGGTGCCTATCTTTTCGCCGGCCGGCAGACCGATGTCCGACCTTTCACGGCTCCCGGCGCGATCGGCACCGCCGGCACGCCGCTCGACAATGTCGCTATTCTCGACGGCGCCTTTCCCCTAACCAACACCGCTTCCGGCACGGCGCGCTACAACGCCATTGCGTCGGAGCTTGCCGCCCCCGCCAGCAGCGCCCCGGCGTATTATTACAACGGCGAAACGGGTGCCGCGCCGAATCTTTCGGCGCGGATCGATGCCGGTCTCGACCTCGAATACGGCATCCGCGGCGACACGAGCGGCTTCAAGGCGGTCTTGCGCGGACTCTATGCTCTGGCAACGACCGATCTGAACGCCACGACCGATGCCGGCTTCCGCGAGGTGGCGAGACTCGCCGCTGACGATCTCGACGCGGGTTTCAAGCAGATCGTCGCCGACGGCAGCAAGCTCGGCATCAAGCAGGCGACCATAAAGGACATCGCCGGCCGCCACGACGATTTCCTGACCCTGCTCCAGACCCAGATCAGCGATGTCGAGGATGTCGATATGGCCGCAAGCGCCACGCGCCTGACCGCCTTGCAGACCAACCTCGAAGCCTCTTATCGCGTGCTGGCCAGCCTCAAAAATCTCTCGCTCGCCAACTTCCTGTAATCAATGCGACGGTCCCGGCCGTTTCAGGACGGCGCATCGAATCTAGGTTAAGCGATACTTAACGATTCCGGCGAACACTATCGCCGCCCGATTGGCCGGGCGCCTGCCGGAGAGATTCGCCGATCATGAAGCGTCAATCATGAGACAGGGCCGTTCCGCCCCCGTCCCGTCCCGCCAACCCCAGACGACCGCCGCCCGCGAGGCTGCGACGCTGGTCAATCACGGCATAACGGCGCACCAGGCCGGCCGACTGGCCGAGGCCGAGGGATTTTATATCCGGGCGCTAGCGCTCGATCCGGTCAACGCCGACGCCCTCAACCTTGCTGGCGTCGCCGCCTGGACCGATGGCCGTTACGACGACGCGCAAGCCCGCCTCGAAAAAGCGATATCGATTCGCGGCAACGACGGCGGCATCTACGATCATCTCGGCCTCGTTTGTCGCGCCCAGAACCGGCTGCCCGAAGCCGAAGCCGCCTTTCGCCAGGCGGTTGCACTTGAGCCCTCGCTCGCGTCGGCGCACAACAACCTCGCCCTTCTTCTCGCCAATACGGGACGGCTCGCCGAAGCTCTGCCCCATTTGCGACACGCCATCGCCGCCAATCCGGCAAATCCGGTCATGCGGATGAATCTCGGCGAGATTCTCAGCCAGCTTGGCCATCCGGCCGAGGCGGCAGAGGCGTTCCTTGAAGCGATTCGCCTGCGCCCCAATTACGGCGAAGCCTATGTCGGACTCGCCACGCTTTGGCGGAACACCGGCAATATCGAAGGCTCCATCACCGCGATCAATGCCTATCTGCGGATCGACCTGACCGACAAGCATGGCGGCCGCGCCATGCTCGCCTTGCTCAATCCTGCCGCCCCGCTGCCCGACAGCTATTCCCCGGAATACATTCGCAACCTGTTCGACGGATATGCCGGGCGTTTCGACGAACATCTGACCGCCAAACTCGGCTATCAAGGCCCGGCCGCGCTTCGTGCAGCCGTCGACCGTATCGCCGGCGGCCGGACCGGGCCATTCGACGTGCTCGATCTCGGCTGCGGCACCGGCCTTTCCGGCGTGGCGTTCAAGGACATGGCTGGCCGGCTGGTCGGCGTCGACCTGTCGCCGCGGATGATCGACATCGCCCGTAAACGCGGCATTTACGACCGGCTGATAGCCGGCGATATCCTCGCCGCCTTGTTGGAAAGCGTTTCGGCGTGGGATATCGTCATCGCCGCCGATGTGTTCGTTTATGTCGGTCGCCTCGAAACGATCTTTCCCGCCGTCGCTGCGGCGCTTCGCCCGCGCGGCCTCGTGGCGTTTTCCGTCGAAGACAGCGACGGTGCCGATGTCGATCTCGGCCCCGGGCAGCGTTACCGTCACGGACGAGGCTATATCGCCCGTCTGGCGGCGGCGAACGGCCTTACCGTAGCGTCGTGCGAGGATGGCGTGGTCCGCGAGGAGGCTGGCGTGCCGGTCAAATCGGCGTTTTTCGTGCTCGGCAGGCCGGATTGACCGGCGACGCATCGGTCATCGCACCGACCGGACGACGATGTAAACGCCGAGCGCCAGCAGGGACCAAAAGAAAGCGCGCCTAAAGGATGCTTCCGACAGCGTCTGCCGGAGACGTCGCCCGAGAACCATGCCGATGATCGCCGGCGCCACAGCGGCTGCGGAGACCGTCGCAAGTTCGACCGTCAGCAGCCTCTGCCCGCCCAGGGCTACCGCCAGCGCAGCGGTCGAGGCGGTGAACAGGATTCCCATCGCCTGGACGAGGGCTTCGCGCGGCAATCCGATCGCCTGGAGATAGAGCACGCCGGGCACGACGAACGAACCGGTCATCCCGGTCAGCACCCCGTTCGCTGCGCCAAAAACCGGCCCAGCCCAGATCTCCCAACGCCGCGGGATGCTTATCGATCGGCCGACCAGATTCGCCGCCGCATAGGCCACGAGGAGCACGCCGAGCAGCCCCGCGAGCAACGCAACGTCGACCCGCGGCAGGGCTTGCGCGCCGATCCACACGGTGAGCGTAGCGGCGAGGAGAAACGGCCAAGTCCGGACAACGATCATCCGGCTATTACCGCCCGAGAATGCCTGCCAGAGATTGGTCACGAATGACGGCACAAGGAGCAAGGCCATTGCGGGCTGTAGCCCGACCATTACGGCGAGCAACGCAAGGGCGACGGTCGGAAGGCCAAGCCCGATGACCCCTTTCACGCTGCCAGCCAAGAGGAAGATCAGGGCAATGGCGATGAGGGCGGCGGGGTCGAGCATCGTGACCCATTATGCCGAAATCGCGATGACGGCGCGATCCGCAACCAAGCGGACGCGCCCGCTGATCCGAGAAAATCGCGTTGGCGAACATCGGCCGGCCGGCATGCGCCAGCCGGAACGGCGCTGAGACCTCAGCGCAGCCCTTGCATGATGGTCCGGTTAACGCCGATCAACGCATCGAGATCGCCGCCCCCATCGATCGCCGCCGTGGTCTCGCGATTGACCCACAGACCGATGCCGATCAGCCGCGCCCGCAGCTCCTTCGGCAGCCGATTCGCTTCCGACGACAAGTCGCAGATAAAGGCATCCCAGACCTGCTTGTTCCACATCAATGCGTCAATCAACTTCGGCGCATCGGACGCGTTCTCGCGCGCCTTGCTCAACGCCGAGGTGACCTGCGCCAACAGCCGGTATTCGACGTCGCGCGAGGTTTCGGTGACATTCTGCGTATACCCATAGGCAGCATAGCCGCTCATCGACCTTTCTCCTTCTGATCCAGCCCCAACAGCTTTGCTTCGAAAGCGATCAGGTTCTTGCATTCTTTCATCGCATTGTAGAAATCGCCGGTCTCGACGTTCTGGAGGATCTTGCGCAGCGTTTCCCCGGTCGACTTCATCGTCGTCGCGGAATTGTAATCGTCCCAGAGTTCGTCGAAGCGCCGGCGGTATTTGTCGCGGCCGGAAGCGTCGATGTACATCAGCATGATGCTGAAATAGAGCCGCTTGGCGGGCGTATCGGCGTCGCTTTCCTGCATGACATCCTTGCCACGCAACAGCACCGCCTTGTTGTGGAGCACCAGCGATGCCCCCGACCGTCCGGCAGCCATCACGGCCCCGTTGACGATCACCTTTTCACCCGGCTTGAGCTCGATTTTCAGCGCCATATCCGAAGCCTAACCGAAGATACCGGCCTTGCCAATCCGACCGCCCGGCGGCCCTGCCGCCGGGTCGGCCGACATTGTCGTTAGTTACGGAACAGGCCGAGCAGTACTTGCGGGGCCTGGTTGGCGATGCCGAGCGCCTGCACGCCAAGCTGCTGCTTGACCTGCAAGGACTGCAGCGCCGCGCTTTCCTTGGCGAGGTCGGCGTCGACCAGGGAGCCGAGACCTTCGGTCG
>JACQAF010000260.1 GCA_016195145.1 Rhodospirillales bacterium | reverse complement strand
CGCGCGATCATGCCTTTCCGGCGCGCGCCCGCACGCAGGTGGTGATGACCGCGCGCGCGGTCCGGCCGCATCCGGCGAAATACGCCGAGGAAGGGGTCAAGGCGGTCGCGGTTCGAGACATCCGCTGGGGGCGATGCGACATCAAGTCGGTGTCGTTGTTGCCCAATGTTCTCGCCAAGCAGCAGGCGAAGGAGAGCGGCGCCTACGAGGCCCTGCTCGTCGACCGCGATGGCATGCTGATCGAAGGCAGCTCGACCAATGTCTGGATGGTCAGCGGCGATGGCAAACTGGTCACCTGCCCGGCCAATGGCGCCATTCTTAACGGCATCACACGCCTGACGGTGATCGACATCGCGCGCCGGGAAGGGCTGGACCTTGTCGAGCGGCCGTTTTCGCTGGCCGAAGCGCTGGCGGCGCGCGAAGTGTTTATCACCTCGACATCGTCCTATGTCATGCCGGTCACGCAGATCGACGACCGGGTCATCGCCAATGGCCGGCCGGGCTCGCTGTCAATCCGGCTACGGACGCATTATTTTGCCCACATGGCGGCCGCCGGCCGGCGCCCGTAGCGCCCCGGGTCGGATTCCGCCCCTGCCACGCAATTTCCGGGCGACACCCAATTCTGCGACCGATTGTCGCTTGCTGCCGGGCCGGGCAGCGCGTCCGAAGGCACGGTTTTTCAATCGCTTATGGCAAAAAACCGGATTTTTTCCATAACGCCTCGCGGAAAATTCATCGCCGGTCTGTAAAACCCCGTGAAATGACCTATTTACAGAAGGTGTTAGTCCGGTCAGACATAACCGTATCCCAACGAACGCAACGAAAGGTTTCGGGCCGCGCGACGGCTCCAATAACCGCAAAAAGGAATTAACAATGACCGCTGAAAAATCCCAGAACGTCCAGGATGTGTTTCTCAACCACATCCGGAAAAACAAGACCCCGGTCACAATCTTTCTCGTCAATGGCGTCAAGCTCCAGGGCATCGTCACTTGGTTCGATAATTTTTCGGTCCTTCTACGCCGCGACGGGCATTCGCAGCTCGTCTACAAGCACGCGATCTCGACGGTGATGCCCACGGCGCCGATTTCGTTGTTCGAAGGCGACAAGGAAGGAACGGAAGCCTGAGCGCCGACGTCACGAGCGCCAGCGGCGCCGGTTACGGGGTGCCCGGGCGAAGCGGCCGGGCGCTGGTTCTCCATCCTGTTTTACGATCGACGCGTCCGATAGCGGATCGCCCGTCCGAGGCGTGCCTCGAAGAAGCGGCGGGTCTTGCGCGCGCCATCGACCTTGAAATCGTTCGCGCCGATGTCGTGCGCCTGGCCGCGTTTAGGCCGGCGACGCTGCTTGGCCGGGGCGCGGTGGAGCGTTACAAGGCGCTGGTCGAGGCGGAACATGTGACGGTGGCGGTGGTCGACGGCACGCTGTCGCCGATTCAGCAGCGCAATCTCGAACGCGCCTGGCAATGCAAGGTGATCGACCGCACCGGCCTGATCCTCGAGATCTTCGGCGCCCGGGCGCGCACCGCCGAAGGGCGGCTGCAGGTCGAACTGGCCTCGCTCACCTACCAGAAAAGCCGGCTGGTGCGCACCTGGACCCATCTTGAGCGCCAGCGCGGCGGCTTCGGCTTCCTTGCCGGTCCCGGCGAAACGCAGCTTGAATCCGACCGGCGGATCATCACCGACCGCATCGCCAAGCTGAAGCGCGACCTCGACGCGGTTAAGCGTACGCGGGCCCTGCACCGCCGGGCGCGCCAGCGCGTGCCCTATCCGGTCGTTGCCCTTGTCGGCTACACCAATGCCGGCAAATCGACGCTGTTCAACCGGCTGGTCAGCGGGCGGGTGCTGGCGGCCGACATGCTGTTCGCCACGCTCGATCCGACGATGCGGGCCCTGGCGCTGCCGTCGGGACGCAAGATCATCCTGTCGGACACTGTCGGCTTCATATCCGATCTGCCGACCGATCTCGTCGCCGCGTTCCGCGCCACGCTCGAAGAAGTGCGCGCGGCCGATCTCATCGTGCACGTGCGCGATATCGCCCATGCCGAGACCGAGGCGCAGCGCGAGGACGTGCATAAAGTGCTGGCCGAGCTTGGCCTCGCGGCGGCGGTGGAAGCGGGATTGGTCGAGGTCCTCAACAAGATCGACTTGCTATCGGCTGACCGGCGCGCCCAGGTCGGAAATCAGGCGGCGCGACATCCGCTCGCCGTGCCGTTATCGGCGATCGGGGGCGAAGGTTGCGATCGCTTGCTGGCGCTGATCGACGGCCAGCTTGCCGCGGCCCGCGAGACGGTCGACCTCGTCGTCGGCCGCAGCGACGGCGCGTCGATCGCCTGGCTTTATGAACATGGCGAAGTGCTGGCGCGCAGCGACGATGGGGTAGAGACCCATCTCACGGTCAGCCTCGATCCGGCCGACCGGGCGCGGTTCGAGCATCGCCGGCGCAATGCCGATAAGGGCGACGGATCGCGTCCGCGTCCGGCCTAAATGGGCCTTGAGCCTCGGGCGGCGCTGGGGCATGCTGGGTGACCGGCTGGTCGTCTGAAACGCCAAAAATCGAAATTCGGTCTGAATTCAAGGGGGAGCCCAACATGCGCGCTAAATTTCATTTGCTGACTTTGGCTGCCGCGACGGCGGTCGCGCTGGCAATGCCGGCGGAGGCCAAGACATTTCGCTGGGCCAATGACGGCGACGTCAATTCAATGGATCCACATTCCCGTAACGAAACGTTCTTGCTTTCGTTTATGGCCAATATTTACGAACCGCTTGTGCGGCGCGATAAAGACCTGAAACTCGAGCCGGCGCTGGCTGTTTCGTGGAAGCAGACGGCGCCCACGGTTTGGCGGTTTAACCTGCGCCCCAACGTCAAGTGGCACGACGGCTCCGCGTTCACGGCCGACGACGCCGTGTTCTCGATCGAGCGCGCCAATGGCGAGGGGTCGAATCTCAGGGGCAACACGGCGTCATTCATGGCCGCCCGCAAAATCGACACGCTTACGATAGAAGTCGACACGCGCTATCCCGACCCGGTTTTCGCCGACAAGCTGTCGCAGGTCGGCATCATGTCGAAGGCGTGGGCGGAGCGGAACAACGCAATGCGTTCGGCCGAGCTGACCAAGAAGGAAGAAAACTTCGCCACCCGAAACGCCATGGGCACCGGCCCGTTCGTGCTGAAAAGCCGCGAGGCGGATGTCCGCACCGTCCTGACGGCGAATTCTAGCTGGTGGGACAAGCCGCAGCACAATCTGACCGAGATCCAGTTTTCGGTGATCGGCAACGACGCGACACGGACGGCGGCGCTGCTCTCGGGCCAGGTTGACATGGTCTATACGGTGCCGCCCCAGGATTCCGATCGCATCGCGCGTACGCAAGGCATGAAAGTTCTGCAGGCGCCGGAATTGCGCACCATTTTCTTTGGCTTCGACCAGGCGCGGGACGAGCTTCTCGAATCCAGCGTCAAGGGTAAAAACCCGTTCAAGGACATACGGGTGCGCAAGGCCTTCTACCAGTCGATCGATATCGAGGCGATCAAGAGCCGCGTGATGCGCGGTCAGTCTGCGCCGACCGGCCTGATGGTCGCGCCGGGCATCAACGGTTTCGTGCCGGAGATGAATGTCCGCCTCAAATACGATCCCGATGCGGCGAAGAAGCTGCTGGCCGAGGCGGGATACCCCAACGGTTTCGAGGTTGGTATGGACTGCCCGAACGATCGGTACGTGCATGACGAGGCCATCTGCCAGGCCGCTGTTGCCATGCTGTCGCGCATCGGCGTCAAGGTTAATCTTCTCGCCCAGACGCGGGCGAAGTATTTCGCCAAGGTGCTCGGCCCCGGCTACAACACCAGCTTCTACATGCTTGGCTGGACGCCCGGAGCGACCTACGACGTCCATAACGTGTTCGAGAATTTGCTGCAGACGCGTAACGCCGAGACCAAGAAGGGCATGTTCAATCTCGGCGCCTGGTCGAACAAGCGGTTCGACGAACTGGCCAATCTGGTTGAACAGGAATCCGACAAGGCCAAGCGCGACAAGATGATTCACGAGGCGCACAAGATTTATCAGGATGAGGTGGCGTATATCCCGCTTCACCAGCAGGTGCTGGTGTGGGCGATGCGCAACAACATCGATCTCGTGCAGCCGGCCGACAATTACTTCCCGTTGCGCTTTGTCAATGTGAAGTAGTCCGCCGGTTTTGCGGTTTAACGACGCCCGCCGGTTCGCCGGCGGGCGTCTTGCTTTAGGGAAGTTCCGTTTCATGTACGATCCCCGCTCGCCGGTCATTGAAGTCATGCCGCGCGATATTTCAGGCCTCAGGCGCGGCAATATCGGCATCGACTATGTTCATCGCTTCGATTCGGGCGTGCCGGGGCCGGTCGTATGGGTGAACGCCCTGACCCACGGCAACGAATTCTGCGGCATGACCGCGCTGACCTGGCTGCTGGCCCAGGGCGCATGGCCGGTGCGCGGGACGCTGACCCTGAGCTTCGCCAACGTGCCCGCCTATGAAAGCTTCGATCCGGCGCAGCCGCTGGCCAGCCGGTTCGTCGATCGCGATTTCAACCGCGTGTGGACGCAGGATATTCTCGACAACGATACGGCGTCGCACGAAGCCCGCCGCGCGCGCGAGCTTTTGCCGCTGTTCGAGACGGCCGATGCGTTGCTCGATATCCATTCGACAACGTTTCCCGTACGGCCGATGTGGGTGTACAAGCGCCTCGACAAGGCCCGGCAATTGGCGGATGCGGCCGGTGCGCCGCACACGCATATCGTCTCGCCGGGCGGCAAGCATGATGGCGGGATCATGGTCGAGTTCGGGCCGTTCGGCCGCGCCGATCACCCGGCGGCGGGGCTGGTGCTCGAATGCGGCCAGCATTTCGCCGCTGCCGCCGGGCAGGTGGCGATCCAGACGTTGTTGCGGTTTCTCGGTTATTTCGGGGTGTTGGCGGACGATTTTCTAGCCCAGCACATGACCCCGACGGTGCCTGAAACGCCGGCGGTGTACGAGATATCGGAGGTCCGCAAGGCCACGACCAACCGGGCGCGGTTTGTACGCCCGTTGATTGGATTCGAGGAGTTTGCGGCCGGGGAGTTGATCGCCACCGATGGCGAGGTGGAGATCCGTGCCCCCTATAATCGCTGTGCGGTGATCATGCCGAAAGCGCAACTGATTGCCGGCCAGGAGATTGTCACTTTAGCGAAACGCATTTAAAATCAATCAATTACCAATCGTTCTCGGTTAATAAGACAAGGTAACTTCCTGTTGACATATCGAGCCTCGGCGGGTAGATGTCTGGCACTCAATGAATCCGAGTGCTAACAACGCTCGCGACGCATTCAACTGACAGCAATTGAGCATACGAGGAGAAAGCGATGAAGTTTCGTCCGTTGCACGACCGCGTGGTCGTGAAGGCCCTGGATACGGAAGAGAAGACCAAGGGCGGGATCATCATCCCTGACACGGCCAAGGAAAAGCCGATGCAGGGCAAGGTCATTGCCGTCGGCCCGGGCGCGCGCGGCGAGGATGGAAAGCTCCAGCCGATGGGCGTCAAGGTTGGCGAAAAGATTCTTTACGGCAAGTGGTCGGGCACCGAGGTGAAGATGGACGGCCAGGAACTCCTGATCATGAAGGAGTCCGACATCATGGGCGTCATCGAGTAGTCGACCAGCCCGTTCACCAACACAAAATTATACGCACGAAAGGATTAAGCACATGGCAGCGAAGGAAGTACGTTTCAGCGGCGATGCGCGGACGCGCATGCTGCGCGGGGTCGACATTCTGGCCGACGCGGTGAAGG
>JACQAF010000253.1 GCA_016195145.1 Rhodospirillales bacterium | reverse complement strand
CGGATAGCGCCAACCGAGATTAAGCTGCGGAAACACGCGGCCGGAGCGGCCATCGCGGCTCGGCCGATTCGGATCGTCGAGGCTGCCGAGATTGCTGACGCTATAGCCTTCGCCGAGCAACGTGGTCGAGAAGCTATAGATTTCGCCGCTATCGGCGGTATAGGGGATCGTCCACCCACCCCGGCTTACGACGCGCTGCGTGCGCGTGCCTTCGCTGCGATAAATAGAAAGCGCGTTGGCGTCGAACGAGTAATACCCGCCATACCGCCCGGGTTCGCCGACGTAATTGTAATCGAGCATCGGCAGCACAGCAGGCGCCAGGCCCGGTTTATCGCTGGGCCGCAAACCCTGGAAAGCATAGCTGTTGACCGCAGCATAGCTGCGATCGCGGAAGCCCTCGCTGTATAGACGCGAGGTCAGCGTATTCGAGTCGAGAAACCCGTAGCGCTGCTGAAGTTTGTAGCGGGCGATATAGTTGTCATCGGTTGAGCGCGCGACGTCGAAGCCCCACCGCCAATCGTCGTCAACGTCGAAACGCCCGGCGCCCTTAATGTGACCGCGCGTCTGGGTGCCGGAGGTGCGGTTGTTGTCGTTGTTGCGCCGGTCGGCGCTGGTCAGGCTGCCCGATAGCTGGAACTGGCCTTTTGCCGTCCGTTCCCGATATTCGGCCGCCGCCACGGGATTGTCCTGGCTGACGTAAATCGGTTCGAACGTGATGTCGCTCGACGGCCCGAGGATCTGGTAATACGGAACCGAGATGAGAGTGCCGATGCGGTTCGATTGCGTATAGACCGGCGCCAACAATCCGCTCGACCGCGGAACCGTGCCATCGGGATGCGAAAGATAGGGCGTGTAGAGAACCGGCACGCCGGCAAGTTCGATCCACGCGTCGTTATAGACAATTTCCTTTTCGGCCTGATCATGGGTGACGCGCGCCGCCTTGATCTGCCAGATCGGCGGACGGGTCGGGTCCTTGGCGCACAGCTCGCACGGGCTGTAGACCGCCTTGCGCGCGGCGGTCAGGTTGCCGCCGGACCGCCGGCCGCTGACCGCGGCGAGCCGCGACTGATCGGCGAGCAGCGCGCGGAAATTCTGGATCGTACCGTCGCGAAAATCCTGCGACAGCTCGACATAATCGGCGAAAATCACGTCGCCGGTCGGCTCGAGCAGCGACACGTTTCCCGACGCCGTGACCATGTTTGAACGCTGGTTGAACGACACGGTGTCGGCGCGCAGAACCCGATCGTTTTGTGAAATTTCGACATTGCCGGTCGCCGTCGCGATGCCGAGATCTTCGTCGTAGGTAACCTCGTCGGCAGTCATCAGAACCGGCAGTTGCGGCGTCTGGCGACGGTCGTTCTGAGCGGCCGCCGGCTCGGCGAAGAGCAGGAACGGCAATATGCCGGCCAGCATCAGGCGCGCGCGCAAGGATCGCCGCCGCGCGGCGGCGCGTCCCGTATCCTCACGACCGCCTTTTGGTTGCTTCCCGGAACCCCCGAGCATGCCCAAATCGCGCTCCCTGTTCGGCCGCGGATTATAGCGGGCATGTACCGCAAGGACAGGAAAGATTTACCGTTTATCCCATTGACCGCCAAAGGGTCGCGGCCGCCAAACCGCGCCCTGCCCCGCGACGTTTCGGTCCCTTGCGGGACGGGCCTCGACCTGTTAGGAACCATCCGGCGTCCTGTCCAATCTCCCGAGACAACATGCAGCAGCCGATCCGCATCGCGCCCTCGATCCTGTCGGCCGATTTCGCCCGGCTGGGCGAGGAAATGCGGGCAATGACTGCCGCCGGTGCGGACTATCTTCACATCGACGTGATGGACGGGCATTTCGTGCCCAACATCACCATCGGGCCGGGGGTGGTTAAGGCGCTACGGCCCCATTCCAAGCTGCCGTTCGACGTTCACCTGATGATTTCGCCGGTCGATCCCTATGCGCGCGACTTCGCCGAGGCGGGGGCGGACATTATCACCGTCCACCCCGAGGCCGGACCGCATCTCCACCGGACCATCCAGCTCATCAAGTCGCTCGGCAAGAAGGTCGGCGTGTCGCTCAATCCGGCGACCCCGGTCGAGGTCGTCGACCCGGTGCTGGGCGATATCGACCTGGTGCTCGTAATGTCGGTCAATCCCGGCTTTGGCGGGCAGAGTTTCATCGCCAGCCAGATCGACAAGATCGCCGCCTTGCGCCGGCGGATCGACGCCAGCGGCCGGACGATCGATCTCGAAGTCGATGGCGGCATTAATGACGAAACGGCGCGCCGGGCAATTGCGGCGGGCGCCGATGTGCTGGTTGCCGGCACGGCCAGCTTCACCGGCGGCAGCGCCGCCTATGCCGACAACATCCGTCGCCTGCGCGACGGCTGAAGGCGCGCGGGCCGGCATGGGCGAGGCGACGGCGGAACAGGGCGGGCGAAGCTGGCACTCGCGATTGGCCGACCTGCGTTTCGCCAACCCGCTATATCGTCTGTCGCTGATCGGCCCGACGCCGGGCCGGTTGAGTCGCCTGCCGCCCGAACCCTGGCCGGGCGACCCGGAGGCGGGCGCGGCAACGCTCGCAGGCAAGCTGAACTGTGCCGGCCAGGTCATCGATGCAATTCGGCCCGACTGGCGCTCGGCGGCGCTCAGCACGGCCGCGCTAGCCGAGCTCAACGGGTTCGGTTGGCTCGACGATCTTGCCGCCGCCGGCGGCGCGGCGGCCAAGGAACGGGCGCATGCCCTGATCGCCGACTGGATCGCCCGCGACGACGGCTGGCACCACATCGCCTGGGCGCCCGAGGTTACGGGCCGTCGCCTTGCCGCATGGCTCGCGCACGCGAAATTCTATTCCCGCGGCGAAGGGGACGAAATCGGGCCGGCTCTTCTCGCTTCGACCGCCCGGCAGGCGCGTCATCTCGCCCGGGTCGCCGGCCGCAGCGTCGACGGGGTCGAGCGTCTGATTGCCCTTCGCGGTTTGGTCTATACGGCGCTCTGCGGATTTGGCGGTGGGCGGCGGATTGAGGGCGCCTTGCGCTTGTTCGAGCGCGAGATCGCTCGCCAGGTCCTGCCCGATGGCGGCCATGTCGAACGCTCGCCCGCGGCGCATCTTACGGCGCTGGCCGCCCTCGTCGATATTCGCGACATGCTTGTGCTCGCCGGGCGTTGGGTGCCCGACGATCTCGTTTCGGCAATCGATCGCATGGCGCCGGTGTTGCGGTTTTTCCGGCATGGCGATGGCGGGCTTGCGCTGTTTAACGATTCGAATGAGGCCGATGCGGCGATGATCGATACGGTGCTGGCCCGTTCGGGCGCCAAGGGCCGCCCGCCCGAAACCGCGCCGCATAGCGGTTTCCAGCGCCTCGCCGCCGACCGGGTGCTGGTGCTAGTCGATGCCGGCCCGCCGCCGCCGGCGGGGCTCGACCGGCGCACCCATGCCGGGGTCCTTGCCTTCGAAATGAGCTTCGGCAAGGAGCGTCTCGTGGTCAATTGCGGGGCGCATCCGTCGCCCCACCCGGCCTGGCGGCGCGCCCAGCGGTTCACTGCCGCCCATTCGACCCTCGCCATCGACGACACCAATTCAGCCGAAATTCTCGATAGCGGCGGGCTCGGTCGACGGCCGACGACGGTCGAATGCATGCGCGAGGAAGCCGACGGCAATATCTGGATCGCTGGCAGTCACGACGGGTATCTGGCCAATTTCGGCGTTGTGCACCGTCGCCGGCTTTACCTTTCCCATGACGGCGAGGATTTGCGCGGCGAAGATACGCTGGTTCCGCAACCGGGGTCCGCGCCGCCTGCCGCGCACGCGTTCACGGCCCGCTTCCATCTTCATCCCGACGTTCAGGCGTCGTCGATCCAGAACGGCGCCGCGGTGCTGTTGCGCCTGCCTTCGGGCACGGCGTGGCGTTTTCAGACCAGCGGCGGCGCCCTCGACATCGCCGAAAGCGTTTATCTCGGCCGGCGCGGCGCTGTCCGGCGCTGCGAGCAGATCGTCGCCACCGGCGCGCTGGCGGCCGAGGGGGCGGCGCTCAAATGGGCGTTCAAGCGCCTGCCCAAAGCCTAAGCGCACGCATGCCGCCATCCCCGGCCCGCCCGACAATCGCCCTTCTTCTACCGACGATGAACGAGGTCGACGGCCTGCGCCATACGCTCGACCAGCTCGATCCCTCGCTGGTCGACGACATTCTGGTGGTCGATGCAGGCTCGACCGACGGCACGGTCGAATACGCGCTGGACAAGGGTCTGTCGGTCGTCACCCAGCTGCGCAAGGGGCTGGCCGAGGGCGTTTTCGACGCCGTCAGCCGGCTCGACGCCGATTACGTCATCGAGTTCAGCCCCGACGGCAATTGCCTGGTCGAACATTTATCCGCCCTCGTCGCCAAGCTTCGCGAAGGGTACGACTGCGTCGTCGTCTCACGCTATCTGCCGCCGGCGCGGTCGGATGACGACACCCTGATCACCGCCTTCGGCAACTGGATGTTCTCGCGGATGATCCGCGGCCTCGGCCGTTTTCCGGTCACCGATTCGCTCAACATCTATCGCGGATTCCGGCGCGATATCGTGTTCAAATACGATTTCGAGCGCCTGATGGTCGGCCCGGTGTTCGAGCCGCTGGTCTCGGCGATCAGCAACCTGCACGGCCTCAGGATAAGCGAGATTCCCGGCGACGAACCGCGCCGCGTCGGCGGCGCCAGCAAGATGCGGGTCGTCTATAACGGTTCGTGCATTTTGCTGATGATCGTGCGCTGCTATCTACGCAAGATCGGCTTGCGCGTCTAGGTCGCCTGCCGCCGCCGCTCGATGAACCAGAGCGGCCCGCCGGCGAGGCCGACCGCGGTCGAGATCAGGCCGTAGAGCACCGAAAGCGCCAGCGCCCCGTCGGCCGAAATGCCAACCAGATGGAGCCCGGCGACCACCGCCCCCTCGCGCACGCCCCAGCCGGCAATCGAGATCGGCAGGGTGATGGCGAGAATGATCGGCGGAATCACTAGCAAACAATTGAAGAATCCGAGCGGCAGCCCGAGACCCCGGGCAAGAATATAGAAGCTGATCACGACCAGGACATGCGAGGCGATCGCCGAGCCGATCACCGGAATGGCCGTGCCGCGCACGAAGACAACGCGGCGGAATTCCGCCGCCAACTTCGCCAGTTGCACGACAAGACGCATGTGATGCCAGTCGAGCGGTAAACGCTCGAACAGCATCAGGGCCGCGAACCCGACGAGCGCCGCGACGATCAGGGCGGCGACGCCGAGCGTCGCCGGCTGCCGGCCGAGCCCGGCGAACAGGAACGGCAGCAACGCCGCGATCAGAACGATCAGCCCGACCAAGGCGGTAAGCCGGTCGATCAGCACGCCGCGCACCGTCGGTCCCAGATCGTGCCCGGCGCGGCGCAACAGCCAGGCGCGTACCGCGTCGCCGCCGATCGTCGAGGGTAGCGCCTGATTGAAGAACAGGCTGATCATGAACACGCGCAGCGAAAAACCGAAACCGATGACGATGCCGATCGCCCGCATCACCCGCCGCCAGCGCCAGCTGATCAACGCCACCTGGACGATGCCGATGGCCAGCGCGGCAACGATCGACAAGATCGATACATTGGCGAGAACGGCCTGAAACGCCCTCATATCGACCCGGCTGAGCACCAGCGCCAGAATCCCCACCGTCACCGTCAGCCGAACAATCAACGACAGCGCCGAGCGCAGCCCCGCCGCGATGCGCGGGGCAGGGGTCGCGGCGGCAGCCGTTTCGGGCGTACCGGCGGTCATGCGCCCCCCACCGACGCCGCGCGCCATTTGGCCCGCAGCCGGTCGCGATGGATGACCAGCCATTGGAGGCAAATGATGGTTAGCCCGACCTCGAACCGGCCGGCGTCGAGTTCGGCCCGCGCCCGCGCGAACGGCATCACGTGCACCTTGATGTCCTCACCCTCGTCGCGCCGGCCATGCACGCCGCCGATATGCCGGGTATCGGCGCGGCCGCAATAGACGAATACGGTTTCGGTCATGCAGCTGGGGCTTACCAGAAACGTGCATACAGGCTCGAACGCCGAAAGCTCGCAACCCGCCTCCTCGCGCGCCTCGGCGCGGGCGAGGGCCGTCGCGTCGCCCGCCCCGGCGGCGAAGAGACCGGCCGGCGGTTCGAGCGTGAAGCCGCCGCGCCCGGCGAGATGCGCGCCGGGACGGAACTGTTCGAGCAGCACGATTTCGTCGCGCACTGGATCGTAGGGCAGAACTGCCGCTGAATTGGCGCGCTTGAACACTTCCCGTTCCAGCTCGGCGCTCCACCCGCCATCATGCGTGCGATGGGTGAAATGGACGCTCCACAGGGAGGCGAAGCCGCGAAATAGCGCGGTTTTTGAGACGATTCTGACCGCCGGATCGTTCATGACATCCTTCGCCGGGAGCCCGCAGCCGATCGGACCGCTCAGCCCCGGCCGGCCTGCTGCCGGGCGGCCGGCGGCGCGCCGACATTCGCCCGCCACCAGTCGATCGTCCGCCGGATACCTTCGTCGAGCGACACCGCCGGCTTCCAGCCGAGCAGTCGCTCGGCCTTGGCGCAGTCGAGGAACAGCGAGGTCGAGATCGACGGCTGGCTAAGATCATGCTCAATCCGCAGATTGCGGCCCGAGATGACGTTGATCTTCGCCACCAGGTCCTTGATCTTGATCGCGCTGCCGAGACCGCAGCAGAACAGCTCGAACGGCGTCGTCTGCCGGTCTATGGCGCGGGCGACGAAATCGACCAGATCGTCGACATAAAGCAGGTCGCGCGCTTCCTCTCCGGTTCCCCAGACGACGATCCGGCCATCGGCCGCCGACAGGACCTTGGTTACGGTCGCACCGAAAACGTGGCTGCGCTCGAGATCGAACTTGTCGTGCGGGCCGTAGATGTTCGAATGACGGATGGCGGTGTAGCGGGTTTTCCCGAGGCGGGCGTAGAATTCGCACTGCTTCTCGACGAACACCTTGGTCCAGCCGACGCCGAAATAACGCGGGTGCATTTCGCGGTTGGCGTCGAAGGCGTTTTCGTCGAGCGCCCGCTCGCTCGACGGATACATCACCGTGCACGAGAAAAATACCACATGCCCGACGCCGTGATCGTGCGCGGCGCGAAAGATCAGCGAATTCATCACCGCGTTGTCGGTAACGTGGATATAGGGCCGCGTGACGATGTCCTTGGAGCCGGAGGTCGTCGCCGCCGCCTGGACGATGACATCCGCGCCCTTGACCGCGCGCTCGACATCGGCGGGATTGGTCAGATCGGCCTTGATCCACGACAGGCCCGGATGGTCGAAGGGCGGGCGCTTGTTGTGGACGCCGACGACCTCGTAATCCGCCCGGCCGGCGAACTGCTCGGCGATATTGCGGCCGACGAAGCCGGTCGCGCCGCAGACGAGAATCTTTTTGCGCTTGGCGGTCATGGCAATCCGATCGGTCAGCGGGTGAACTTGGCTGGCGAGTGTTTAGCCCATCGGGGCGGCGCGGCGCAATCGGCGCCTGTTATCGCCCGCCGGTCAAGGGGATGACGGCCCCGGTCAGATAGGCCGGCGCGTCGGCGAGCAGCCAGACAATCGTCGCCGCCACCTCTTCCGGGGTGCCGGGCCGGCCCATCGGCAGGCCAGCGGCAAGCTGGGCCTGGCGTTCCGGGCTGTCGCCGGCATGCATGTCGGTCGCGATCACGCCGGGGCTGACCGCGTTGACCCGGATGCCCTCGCCCGCTACCTCGCGGGCAAGGCCGACGGTGAAGGTATTGAGCGCCGCCTTGCTCGCCGCATAGGCGGTCAGCCGGTTGCCGCCGAACAAGGCCGCCTGCGAGGAGACGTTGACGATTGCCCCGCCCGCGCCGCTGCGCGACCGGCTCATGCGGGCGATCGCCTGACGGGCACAGGCCATGGCGCCGAGGACGTTGGTCGCGAACACGCGGGCCGCCGCGGCATCGGGCATGTCGGCGAACGCGCCCGCGCCGCCATTGATGCCGGCATTGTTGACCAGCCCTGCCAGCCGGCCGAGCCGGTCGGCGGCAACGAACAGGCGCTCGACATCGGCTGGCACGCCGACATCGGCGGCGACCGCTTCGGCCTGCCCGCCGGCATCGCGAATGGCCTTGACCGTCGCCGCGGCAGTCTTGCCGTCGGCCCGGTAATTGACGATGACGCCATAACCCCGTGCGGCGACGGCCCGTGCGGTTGCCGCGCCGATGCCCCGGCCGGCCCCGGTAACGACGACGACGCCGGCCGCCCCGCTCATCCGCGGGTCGCAGCACCCGGCGTCAGCGCCGGTTCGGTGAAGGCGTTATAACGCTTGCCGACCTCGCCGCGATTGGCCGCATACCAGGCCATGGTTTCCTTTATACCCTCGGCGATCGATATTTGCGGCCGGATGCCGTAGCGTTCGGCCCGCGCCGTGTCCATCAGCCGCTTGGCGTCGCCCGCCGGCTTGGTCGTATCCCAGCGGATTTCGGGACGCTGCGGCAGGTTGGCGGCGACGATCTCGACGATCTCGCGGATGGTCACGCCGGTGCCGCTGCCGAGATTGATCGGCTCGTTGATCCCCTGCTCGACCGCCATCATCATGCCGCGCGCCACGTCGCGGGCGTGGATGAAATCGCGCACCGGCGAGCCGTCGCCCCATACGGTCAGCGGATTCTCGCCGTCCATCGCGCGGCGGATCAGACTGGGGATGACCATGGCGTTCGCCGGATCGAAATTGTCGTAGGGACCATATACATTGGCCGGGCGGACGATCGACACCTTGTCCCAGCCGTATTCGATACGGTAGGCGTCGGCCTGCAATTCGCCCATGCGCTTCGCCCAGCCGGCGAAGCGATCGTTGGGCGAGGGGAAGGTTTTCCACACGTCGTCCTCGCGGAACACCTCGGCCGGCGAATAGACACCGACGCTGGAGGTGAACAGATAGCGAGCAACACCGGCGCGGCGCGCCGCCTCCATCATGTTGACCGAAAAGGTGATGGTGGGAACGAAAAAGCTCGCCGGGCGCTGGGCGGTCATTGCCGGCGAGCCCTTGACGCCGGCGAGCTGGAAAACGATCTCGTGCCCCGCGCAGACGTCAAGGCAGGCCGAAAAATCGCGCAGATCGGCGCGCTTGAACGCTGCCTTGGGATGGGCGCGCGAGGGATCGTCGAGCGAGGCGATCATCACCTGCGCCCCGTCTGCGATCAGCATGTCGACCAGCGGCCGGCCGATGAGCCCGGTGCCGCCGGTGACGAGAGTTTTTTTACCGCGATAAAAAGACATAAGGATTCCGTTGTGATTTGCGTCAGCCGCGCGAAGCGCCGCCATTGCCATTATCGTCGATGCCGTAGCGCTTGTAGCGCTGGCCGGCGAGCGCCGTGCGGGAATAGCGCGGCCGGTCGTAGAAGATGATCTGGGTTCCGGAATCGTCGAGTTCGATCGGCACGACGAGCAATTCCGACAGCGCCGCCAGCACTTTCGGATGGTCTTCGAGGCGGACGAAAAACAGCATGAACCCGCCGCCGCCGGCGCCAAGAAGCTTGCCGCCGAGCGCCCCCGCCTTCATCGCCCGGTCGTAGATGTCGTTGACGAAGGCGGGCGCGACCTTGTCGCTGAGCGAACGCTTGAGCTGCCAGCTTTCGTGCAGCAGACGGCCGAAATCGCCGATATCGCCCTTGCCGGTGAGGATTCCGATCGCCTGGTCGACCATGCGGTGCATTTCGGTCAGCTCTCGCCGCCGGTCGGGGATCGCGGCCACCTGCGCGCCGGCGACATCGGTCGCATTGCGCGCAACGCCGGTATAGAACACCAGCATGTGCTGCTCAAGCGCCTCGAAACGCTCGCGCGCAAGCACGACCGGTTCGACCTTGAATCCGCCATTGGGCAGAATCTCGATGCGGTTGAGGCCGCCGTGGGCGGTCTCAATCTGGTCCTGGACGCCGACGTTTTCCTTCAGCAGCTCCTGCTCGACGCGGATTGCCTGCCGGGCGAGCTCCGCCTTTGTCACCCACTCGCCCTTGAGGGCGTGCAGCGCGTGCAGCAGCCCGACCGTGAAAGCCGAGCTGGAACCGAGGCCGGAGCGCGACGGCAGATCGCCGTCGTGGTGGATTTCAATGCCTTCCTTGATGCCCATGTCGTCGAGCACGACGCGCACCACCGGGTGGCGGATATCGGCGTGATCGACCACGCGCTCGATCTGCGACCAGACGATGCGGCTCTTATGCTCGAAGAAGGGCGGCAGGAAGCGGCAGGTGATGTAGCAATAGCGGTTGATCGTCGTCGCCAGCACGGCGCCGCCATTGTCGCGGAACCAGCCCGGATAGTCGGTGCCGCCGCCGAAAAACGAGATGCGGAACGGGGTGCGGCTGATGATCATCGTGCGACCGTCCCGCCGCTGGCGCGGGCGGCAAAGAAGGTCTGCGCGGCGGCGAGCGATTCGGGCGTACCGATATCGATGAACGGCGCGTTAAACCCGCAGGCATAGAATCCGTGCCCGACCATCGCCGGGAATATCTCGCGCTCCAGTGACACCGCCCGGCCGGCGGCGATGCCGGCGGCGACGGCGCGGCTGACAACATAGATACCGGCGTTGATCCGCGCCTCGCCGGCATCGGCCGGTTTCTCGACGAAGGCGGTTACCGCCCCATCGTCGCCCGTCTCGACCACGCCGTAGCGGCCGGCGCGCGGCACGCTGACCAGCGCCATGGTGAGCTTGGCGCGCATGTTGCGATGAAAGGCGACCAGGGCCTGGGGATCGATGGCGGCGAAGGAATCGCCGTTGAGGACGATGACCGGATCGCTCGCGGTGCGCGACAGGGCGTTGCGCAGGGCGCCGCCGGTTCCGAGCGGTTCGCTCTCGACCGCCGCAACCACGGCGACACCCGGCCAGGCGCGTCCCGTGACGATTTTTTCGACCTCGCCAGCATGGTGGCCGAGCGCCAGCACGACCCGCCGTACTCCCGCCGCCGCCAGCCAGTCGATGATCCGGACGACAAACGGGGTGCCCGCAACTTCGGCCGTCACCTTCTGTCGGTTGGGCAGCACGGCCGCCAGCCGCGTGCCGAGCCCGCCCGCCAGCACGATGGCGTCGGGAAGATCGGGTCTGCGGGCGGAGGAGGCCATCGCACCGCCTAACGGGTAAGAAACTGGTTGCCGCCGCTTTTCACCCGCCCGCGCCAGTAATCGAGCAGATCGCGGATCGTTTGCTCGAAGGTGATTTCCGGCCGCCAGCCGGTATGGGCGGTGAACTTGCGCGTGTCGGGAACCTGGAGATCGGCGTCGATCGGGCGCAGCCGGTCCGGGTCGACCTCGATCCGGATCTTGCTGCTCATCGGCGACAACGAAATCAGCTTATCGAGAATCTCGCGCACGGTGCAGGTGTGCGTGCCGCCGATATTGTAATAGGCGCCGGCGACCGGCCGTTCCGTGACCAGCATGAAATAGGCGCGCACGGCGTCGCGGACGTCGGCGACGGTGCGCAGCGAATCGAGATTGCCGACCTTGACTACTGGCTGGATCATCCCCGCCTCGATCATCGCGATCTGCTTGGCGAAGGTCGATTCGGCGAACACGTCGCCGCGGCGCGGGCCGGTATGGGTGAACATGCGCGTCACCATCACCGTCATGCCATAGGCTTCGGCGTAGAAACGGCCGATCAGGTCGGTACCGACCTTCGAGATGGCGTAGGGCGAGGCGGGATGGAAAGTGCATTCCTCGGCGATCGGCAGCTTGTCGCGCGGCACGCGGCCGAACACCTCGGACGACGAGCAGACATGGACGATCGCGTCCTTGCGGTGCTGGCGCAGCGCGTCGAGTACGCGCGTCGTACCCTGAACGTTGGTATCGAGCGTATCGAGGGGCGCATCGAAGCTGGTGCGCGGGAAACTTTGCGCGGCCAGGTGAAAAACGTAGTCCGGCTGTGCCTGAATGACGGCGTCGCGGATCGACAGCCCGTCGCGCAGATCGCCGTAGAGCAGGAAAACCCGGTCCTTTCGGTTGATGCGCGGGATCAGGCTTTCGATATTGTCGAGAGGGCTGCGCCAGCGGCAGAGGCCGTAAACGTCCCAATCGGTGTGCGCGACGAGATATTCGGCGAGATGGGATCCCACCATCCCCGTAATGCCCGTGATCAGCGCTCGCTTGGCCATCTCGTCCTTTCATCCGCCCGTGACCGTCCGCCGGTCAGGCGAGCCCCTTCGTGCGCATGAAATCGCCGACGTTGCCGGTCACGTAGTCGCGCGCCGCCTCGTCGACCGCCTGATGGTTGCCGAAGGACACGCCGCCTTCCATCACCCGGTTCGAATGCCTAAGGTCGCCGACCACCCGGTGCTGGAACAGCTTCATCGCCGGCTGGACGGCGATGTTGCCGGCGATGATCGGCCGCGTCTCGATCCGGGCGGCGTTGAGGAACGCCATAAATTCGCCGACCTTGAACGGCGCGTCGGCTTTGAGGGTCATCGGGAAGCCGAAGCACGAGCTTTTGCCCCTCGGCGTTTCGGTCTGGAACATGAAGAACTTGCCCCAGCGGTCGAGATCGCGCCGCCAGACGGCAGTGTTCTCGCGCCGGCGCTCGACGAAACCGTCGAGCTTCGGCAGCTGGACCGATCCGAACGCGCCCTGCAGCTCGGTCGCGCGCAGATTGTAGCCGACATTGACGAACAGGAATTTCGGATCGATATGCGGATAGGCCTTGAGATAACGCTCGCGGTCCTCAAGCTCGCGCGTCCAGCCATGGGCGCGCAGCATGCGCATCACCTCGGCGAACTCGAAATCGTCGGTCACGCAGATGCCGCCCTCGAGGGTCGTCATGTGGTGCGAGAAATAGAAGCTGAAGGTGCCGACGCGCCCGAACTTGCCGACCGGCTTGCCGTCGTAGAATGCGCCCAGCGCCTCGCAGCAATCCTCGACCAGCGCCAGGTTGCGACGCTTGCAGATATCCATGATCGCGCCCATGTCGCACGGATTGCCGTAGACATGGACCGGCATGATGCCGCGCGTCTTCGGGCCGATGGCGCGCTCGATCTCGCTGGGGTCGGCGTTCAGCGTCAGCGGATCGATATCGACGATGACCGGCACCAGGTTATGCTGGACCAGCGGCCATACGGTGGTCGACCACGACAGCGCCGGCACGATCACCTCGTCGCCGGACTTCAGATGATCCTTGGTCGCCGGGTTGACCAGCGCGGCCACGGCGAGGAGGTTCGCCGATGATCCCGAGTTGTTCATTACCGCATGGGTGAAGCCGAACTTGTCGGCGTATTCGCGCTCGAAGCCCTTGACCTTGGGGCCCATCGTCACCCGGGTCGACAGCAGCACGTCGACTGCGGCGGCGATCTCGTCGGCGCTGAAGGTCGGTTCGTGCAGGCGAACCACGGGATCGTTAGCCTTGAACCCGAAATCGTGGTTCGCCTCGCAATAGGCCCGGATGCTGTCATGCACCGCGGCGAGCAGGCGGTCGTTGTTCGGCATGTGCGTTCGCGATTCCTTCGGCGCGGTTGAGGGCTAGAACGGCCCCTTGAACTCGGCGATTTCCTTGGCGTCCTCGCCGTGCGGCTCCCAGTGCCCGACCCCGCCCTTGACCATATCGTAGGCCTTGAGGGCGATTGTCCGGCCGTTCTGATAATAGAGGTTTTCGAGCGGCTTCGTCGTCGGGCACGGCACCGGCGCATAGCCGAGGCGGGCGACGCGTACGGCCCGCTTGCCTTGGAAGCGCTCGACCGTTTCGGCGATGATCTCGGCGCTCGCCCCGCAATTCGTCCAGTCGTTGTCGACGACCAGCAAGCGCCCCGTCTTCTCGACCGAGCGGGCAATCGTGTCCATGTCGAGCGGAGCGAGCGAGACGGGGTCGATGACCTCGACGCCGATCCCGACCTCGGCCAGATGGGCGCGGGCGCGGATCGCCTCGACCACCATGTGGCTGATCGCGACCAGCGTCAGGTCGTCGCCTTCGGCAAGAACGCGCGCCTTGCCGAACGGCACCTCGTAAGCCTCGGGCGGCACGAAACCGCGGTTGTTGTAGAGCATCCGGTGTTCCATGAAGACGACCGGATTGTTGTCGCGGATGGCGGCAATCATGCAGCCCTTGGCGTCGTGCGGGGTCACCGGCGCCACTACTTTGAGGCCCGGCACATGCATGAAAAAGGCGTGCAGGGACTGCGAATGCTGCGCGCCCTGGCCCCAGCTGCGGCCGATGATGCCGCGCACCACCATCGGCACCTGCACCTGGCCGGCATACATGTACGACGCCTTGGCAGCGATGTTGACCAGCTGGTTCATGCACAGCATCAGGAAATCCATGCGCTGATGGACATGGATCGGCCGCAGGCCGGCGAGCGCGGCGCCGATGCCGATGCCGGTCATCGCATCCTCGGATAGCGGCGTGTCGAAATTGCGATCGGCGCCGAATTTCTTGTGCAGATCGAGGGTCGTTCCGTACATGCCGATCGGGTCGTCGACGCCGAGGCCGTAGACGAACACCCCCGCATCGCGCTCCATCTCCTGGACAGTCGCCTCGTAGAGGGCCTGGGCGTAAGTGATCTCGCCGGCGGCGTTACGCATGAAACAAATTCTCTTCAAGTTCGCGCGGCGACGGGAAGGGGCTTTTCTCGGCAAAGTCGAACGCGGCGGCGATTTCCTTCTCCGCCTCGTCGCGGATTCTCTGGGCCTCCGGCGCGCCCAGCATTGCCGCAAGACGCTTCACCTCGTCCTTCGCCTTCCATGCATCGAGCTCTTCCTGGCTGCGGTATTTGAGGAACAGATCGTCGCCGGGCCCGACATGGCGCACATAGCGGTAGGTCATCGCCTCGATGAAATGCGGGCCCGAACGGCCGGCGCGGATTTCGGCAGCGGCCAGCGAAACCTCGCTATGCAGGGCGAGCGTGTCGCCATCCTCGATACGTTTTGCCGGGATGCCATAGCTTTGCGCGCGCGCGCAAAGACCGGCCCCCGCCAGGCGGTCGCGTAGCGGCGCATGAATGGCGTAGAGATTGTTTTCGCACACGAAGATGATCGGCAATTGCTTCAGCGCGGCGAAATTGAGGCTTTCGTGGAAGGCGCCTTCCTCGACCGCCCCGTCGCCGAAGAAAACGACCGTGACCGTATCTTGCTTGCGGTAGCGCATGGCGAAGGCGTAGCCGACCGCCTGCGGAATGGTGGTGGCGACGATGGCCGAGGTGCCCATGAAGCCGGCGGCGCGGTCGATCAGGTGCATCGAGCCCGCCTTGCCGCGGGCGCAACCGGTCGCCTTGCCGTAGAGTTCGGCAATCATCCTGTTGAGATCGCCGCCCTTGGCGAGATAGGCGGCGTGGCCGCGATAGGTCGCAAAGACGATATCGTCCTTGTGCAGCGCCGCGCAGACACCGACCGCCACCGATTCCTGGCCGAGCGAAAGATGGACAGGGCTCTTGATCTTGTCGGTGGGGTAGATCCGCTCGATTTCCTCCTCGACCCGGCGGATGCGGTAGATCGAGCGATAAAGCTTCGCCAGCAGGGCCGAATTTGCGTGAGGAGTCATCGGGATATCGGGTGCGCCCCAAGGATATGGTTAAAACAGGCGATCAATACCGGCCCCCCCGGCCGCGGTCAACAAGCGGTTTCACCCCGGCCGGCCGCTGCTCTTGTGTAAGCCGGTGAGCTTAAAAATCCTTAAACATGACCCGATTAAAGCTGCCAGCGGCGCAGGCTAGCGGGGAAGGCGAGGGTCCGCCACATACCCTTGATGTCGGCCAACAGCCCGCCGGGGACAAGCAGCCGGGCCAGCCGCTCTGGGGCCAGTTTACGGTAAAAATCATGCGGTACGGCGCCGACCGCCGCATCGTAGGCCCCGGCCCGGTCGAGGGCGGGCATGAGTTCGATCCCGTATTCCTCGCGCGCTTCTTCGGGGTCGGCGAGCGGATCGTGGACATCGACCGTGCAACCTTTGGCGGCAAGGCCGCGGATGACGTCGACGACCTTCGAATTGCGCAGATCGGGAACGTTTTCCTTGAAGGTAAGCCCGAGAACCAGTACGCGCGCGCCGGCCGCCGGCCGCTTGACGGCGATTTCGCGTGCCAGGCAGTCGGCCACATATCCGCCCATCGCATCGTTGATCCGCCGGCCGGCAAGAATGACCGCCGGATCGCGGCCGAGCCGCTGGGCAAGGTCGGCGAGATAAAAGGGATCGACCCCGATGCAGTGCCCGCCGACCAGGCCGGGCGTGAAAGGGAGGAAATTCCATTTGGTCCGCGAGGCGTCGAGCACGTCATGCACCGACAGGCCGAGGCGGTTGAAGATCATCGTCACTTCGTTGATGAAGGCGATGTTGATGTCGCGCTGGGCGTTTTCGATCACCTTCGCCGCCTCGGCAGTCTTGATATCGCGGGCGACGAACACGCCGCCCGACGTTACCTTGCCGTAGATTTTCGCCAGCTTTTCCGCCGTCCCGGGCGTCTGTCCGGCCACGACCTTGGTAATGCGCGTCACCGTGTGCTCGCGGTCGCCGGGATTGATGCGCTCCGGGCTGTAGCCGAGAAAAAAATCGCGGCCGGGCACGAGGCCGGAAGCGGCGGCCAGCTCGGGCCCGCAGATATCCTCGGTCACACCGGGATAGACCGTGCTTTCGAGCACGACGATCGCGCCCTTGCCGAGGGCGGCGCCCACCGTCCGGCAGGCGGCGATGACCGCGCCGAGATCGGGTTTGTTATCGGCGTCGACCGGCGTCGGCACGGTGATGATGTAGACATCGCGCCCCTTGAGCGCCGCCGGATCGGCCGTCATGTCGAGAGAAATACTCTTCAGGGTCGCATCGTCGATTTCGCCGGTTCGGTCATGACCGGCGCGCAGCTCGGCAATGCGCGACGCTTTCACATCGAATCCGAGAACCGGAAAATGGCGCGCGAGCGCCACCGCGAGCGGCAGGCCGACATAGCCGAGACCGATAATGGCAAGCCTGGGCGCAGACGACATGGCGGGGACGCGTTCTCAAAGGATCGAAAAAGACGCACGGCCGAAGGCGTGCGACGGTAAGGTTGCCCCGTCTATCCTTCCTTATCTTCCTTTGTCAATCCGCAGCGCAGGGGACGTTGTACGGCCGGTTCGGTTAATAATTTGAAATACAACAATATTTAAACATATGTTCGTTTTTTTGTTCTGATTTGGATATGCCAATATCCCCCCGCGCTCATTGTTCACAGCGTGAACAATGAGCTTGACGTTCACCCGGTGAACACCCTAGTCTTTGCCGCGAAAACTGGGGGATTCCAATATCATGCCCGACCCCTCGCGGCTGGCGCGCCAACGCGACGAAGACGACTCCCAGCTGATCCTGGGCGTTCTCAACGCGGTGCACGCGAACAGCCAGCTCACCCAGCGTTCGATCGCCCGCGAGCTTGGCATCGCGCTCGGCCTCGCCAACACCTATCTCAAGCGTTGCGCGCGCAAGGGCCTGATCAAGATTGCCCATGCCCCGGCACGCCGTTATGCCTATTACCTCACGCCCAAGGGCTTCAGCGAGAAGGCGCATCTCACCGCCGAGTATCTCGCCTATTCGTTCGGCTTCTTCCGTCGCGCCCGTAACCAGTGTGACGAGTTGCTGGCCCTCGCCGCCGAGCGCGGCTGGCAAAAACTGGCGCTGGCCGGCGCCGGCGACCTCGCCGAGATCGCCACGCTGTGCGCGCGCGAATATCCGGTGACAATCGTCGGCGTCATCGATCCCGCGTTCCCGGGCGATCAATTCGCCGGTCTATCGGTCGCCCCGACGCGAGTCGCATTCGGCGACGTCGAGGCGGTCATCGTTACCGACCTCAAAACGCCGCAGGCGACATGGGACGCGCTCACCGGCTTGCTCCCGCCCGGCCGCGTGCTAGCACCGAAACTGCTGCACATCCGGCCACCCGGCACGCCGGGTGGGTCGCTTCAAACCGGGGATGCAACATGACCGCCCCCGGCCAACGCTGGTATGTCGTCCGTACCCAGTCGCAATCGGAAGGCAAGGCGCTGTTCAATCTGGTGCGCCAGGGCTTCGCCGCCTATTTGCCGCGCTATCGCAAGCGCCGTCGGCACGCCCGGCGTACTGAAATCGTAGCCGCCCCCCTGTTTCCGCGTTATCTGTTCGTGGCGCTCGATCTCGCCGTGCAGCGCTGGCGCGCGATTCATTCGACAGTCGGCGTGGTCCACCTGATCTGCGCCGGCGAGCAACCGGCCCCAGTGCCAGATGGCATCGTCGAGGATATCCGCGCGCGTGAAGACGCGGGCGGGATGATCGAACTTCCAGTCCCGTCCGCGTTCAAGAAAGGGGCGGTCGTGCGAATCGTCGATGGCGCCTTTGCCGGCCAGAGCGGCCTGTTCGAGACGCTGACCGACGAGCGTCGCGTCGCCGTCCTGCTCGACCTTCTCGGTCGGCAGGTACGGCTTGTCCTGCCCGGAGAATCCATCGCCGCCGCGTAACGGCGTTCGCCCGCAACGGCGAGGTCCTCCGGTTTCGAATTTTCGCGCAGTCCGTGTGAAGCGTTTTCACCCGGACTGCGGTAGCTTGCCTGGAGCCTGCCGATTTCCAAGTCTGCCGATCCCGCGATCGTCGCACGCACGCCGCGCGTTCTATCGCCCTATGCCACGCTGGTCGAACGCGCCGTTGCCACTGATGGCGGCGCGCCGCAACTCTTTCATTCGTTCCGTCAAGCCGACTACATCACCGTGCTACCCGAAACCCGCAACGGCGAGATCGTGCTGGTCGAACAGTTCCGCCCCTGCCTCGAGACGCGCACGCTCGAACTGCCGGGTGGGCTGCTCGAACCTGGCGAGGAGCCGGCCGCTTCGGTCGCGCGCGAGCTCGAAGAGGAAACCGGCTATCGGGTCGGCGGCGAACTGACGTTTCTTGGCAAGCTTTACCCGGATACCGGCCGGCTCGAGAACCGCTTGTGGTGTTTCCATGCAACCGGTGTCGAGCCGGTTCCCGATTGGCGGCCCGAACCGGGCATGACGCCGCACCTGATGACAAAGGCCGAGTTCAAGGCGGCGATTATGTCGGGCCGGTTCGCGGCGGCCCTTCATGTCGCGATCGTTGGCTTAGCCGCTTTACATAACCGTTTTTAGCGCGATAACACGCATGCTTGTTCCTAACGATTATACGGACCGTCATATCTGCGTTCTCGGGTGCGGATATGTCGGGTTGACTCTCGCCGTTGTTATGGCGGACGTCGGATTTGACGTTACTGGTGTAGAGATTCGCGACGACGTTCTTGAAAAGCTGAACCGGGGTGAGCCTCATTTTCATGAACCCGGCATTGGCGCACATCTTAAACGGCTGATCTCTCTTGGGCGGCTACGGTTCGCGAAGTACATCCCGCCTCAATCCGCAGCTACAGTATTCATCATAACCGTTGGTACGCCGCTTGATGGACAGGGTCGCGCACGGCTCGATATGGTTCAGTCGATCTCGCGGGAAGTCGCATCACATTTAAAGCCCGGCGACCTTGTCGTCATGCGATCGACGGTTAAGCTTGGAACAACGAGAAAAGTCGTTATCTCCATCCTGGACGCCGCGGATACACCCTATGATCTAGCGTTCTGTCCCGAACGTACTCTTGAGGGGCAGGCATTGGCTGAGTTGCGCACGCTCCCGCAAATCGTCGGCGGAGTAACTCTTGCCGCATGCGTCCGCGCGTCCCAACTTTTTCAGTTCCTCACCCCGACTACAGTTCGCGTCAGTAGCCTCGAAACCGCAGAAATGATCAAGTTGGTTGATAATTCTCATCGCGATGTGTTTTTTGCTTTTTCCAATGAAATAGCCAGATTATGCGATGTAGCGGCTATTGGCGCCGCCGAGGTCATTCGTGCGGGAAAGCTTGGCTATCCGCGCACCAATTTGCCGATGCCGGGTCCCGTTGGAGGGCCATGTCTCAGCAAGGATCCCTACATTCTTGCCGAGGGATTCGAAGGAACCGGGATTAACGCATCAATTGTGCTTGCCGCACGACGCACCAACGAAAATCAATCCGGCGAAGCGGTTTCTATTATCAAGGCAACGACAGATTGCATGATTGGCTTTCCGCCAAATCCAATAGTGACGCTTCTTGGCGTCGCCTTTAAAGGGCGCCCATCAACCGACGATCTACGCGGAACGATGGCGTTGCCGATTCTTGCGGAGTTACGGAAACGCTACCCAATGGCTACGTTCCGTGGCTGGGATGCCGTTGTTGCTGCGGACGATATTGCTCGTCTCGAAATCGAGCCGATGGAAGACCTTGCCTCGGCGATGGCCGGGGCAAATCTTGTCGTTATCGCCAACAATCATCCGGCGTTTGCCGAAATGCCGGTTGAGAGCCTTGCAGATTCCCTTGCGCGACCGGCCTTGATTTATGATTTCTGGAACAATTTCGAGGCGCGCAGACTGACCCTTCCGGGCGGCGTCGGTTACATGGGCCTTGGCGGACGCGGCGTGGCCAATCTGCCGGGCGCGGTGGTTTGACCTTGCAGCGCATTCTTGTCACTGGCGGCACCGGTTTTATCGGCGCTGCCCTCGTGCGCAAGTTGGCCAATGCCGGGCACGCGGTACGCGTTGTCGACAACAATTCGCGCGGAATGTCCAGACGCCTTGATGGCATTACTGGCCGGGTAGAATTACACGTTGCCGATGTCCGAAATGCCGAATCCCTGAGCAAAATAGCTCGTGACGTTGATTGCGTCATTCACCTTGCCGCCGTCAACGGTACGGAGTTTTTCTATTCAAACCCCGAGCTTGTCCTCGACGTTGGCGTTCGCGGCATGCTTGCCACGATCGATGCGTGCCGCGCCAACGGAATTAGAAATCTGGTCGTTGCTTCAAGTTCGGAAGTTTATCAAACCCCGCCGATTGTTCCCACCGATGAGCAAGCCCCCCTGTCAATCCCCGATGTACTCAATCCGCGTTATTCATACGCGGGATCGAAGCTCATCAGTGAACTAATAGCAATGAACTACGGGCGGTCTGGCTTCGAGCGCGTTGTCGTGTTTCGCCCGCATAACGTATACGGCGCTGATATGGGCTGGGAGCATGTCATACCTCATTTCATTTTACGTGCTGCTGAGCTGGTTGCGCGCACACCAACCGGAAAAATAACTTTCCCTATTCAAGGTGACGGTCAGCAGACTCGCTCTTTTGTTCATATCGATGATTTTACCGATGGTTTAGCGACCATCATTGAGCGCGGCAAACATCTTGAAATTTATCATATTGGTACGACCGAGGAGATTGAAGTTGCCGCACTTGCCAGATTGATCGTCGGTCATTTTGACCGTGAGGTAGAGCTACAGCCCACCGACGAGCCCGCTGGCGCCACACGTCGGCGTTGTCCGAATATAACCAAGTTAAGATCGCTTGGATTTACGCCTAAAATTCCTCTTTCTGCCGGTCTGCCAGGCGTTATCGACTGGTATGTAAAAAACGCGCACAGCCGCGCAATGACAGATCAACGAACGTCCTTATGAAGAGAATCGTTAGATGAGCCCCGCCACGTCACGCCCGATAACTACCTGCCAAGTCTGCCGTAGTGCCCGTCTCCGGTCGGTCCTATTCATCGGCTATATCCCGCCGGTCAACGCCATGCCCTCGCTCGCCCAGCCGGCCGAGGAGCAGGCGGCATATCCTCTCGAGCTTTTGCAGTGCGACCAATGCGGTTTGGTGCAAATCGGCTTGGAGGTCGATCAGACAGTACTGTTTCCTCACAGTTATCCTTATCTGTCGGGCAGTACGCGGATTCTTCGCGAGAATTTTGCCGAGCTTTGCGCCGAGGCGACGGCGCTTTTGGGCTTGAAGCCCGGCGATCGAATTGTTGACATAGGATCCAATGACGGCACTCTTCTTACGCCGTTTAAAAATGCAGGTTTCGCGGTTCTGGGCGTTGAACCATCGCAGGCCGCCGATGTCGCGCGGCAACACGGCATCGAAACATTGACAGCCTATTTCAATCGCGCCACGTCGATTGCACTCAAAAAGAGCCATGGTCCTGCAAAGCTAATAACTGCGGCTAATGTTTTTGCGCATATCGGCGCCATACATGATGTCGTTGGCAGCATCGTACAGTTGCTTGCTCCGGATGGCGTTTTCGTCTCGGAATCGCACTACGTGCTCGATCTAGTATCAACCCTACAATACGACACGATTTATCATGAGCATCTGCGCCACTATGCCCTGGGAAGTCTCGAGAAGCTTTTCGATGGTCACGGGTTAGAGATATTCCACGTCAAGCGGATTCCCACGCATGGCGGTTCGATTCGCGTCTATGCCGCACGTCGCGGTCAACGATCCGTTCTGCCCTCCGTTGCCGAGCGGCGCGCGGACGAGCGGGCTCAGGGTATTATGGACGGGTCTGCGTTCGTAGATTTCCGAAATCGGGTTTTGCAATCGAAACTTGATCTTATCGGACTCATCGCCCCGCTCAAAAAGAAAGGCGCGCGAATTTACGGCATTGGTGCGCCATCCCGCGCAAGCACTTTGATCAACTATACGGGCATCGATGACGGCATCCTCGACTGTGTTCTGGAAGTTTCAACGTCGCATAAACTCAATAAGTATATG